>NZ_RAVZ01000263.1 GCF_003611635.1 Corallococcus terminator
GGGGAGGCAGGTCGTGAGACGAGCCGATTCAACGACGGGACGCCGGGCTTCGCGCGCGGGCCTGCGGCTGGGCGCACTGCTGGGAGTCCTCTGGCTGGGGGCCGGATGCGGACAGCGCTCCGAAGAGGCGGCGGCGCCCACCACGCCCCAGGTCGTGTCCCTGGGGCCGGAGAACGTGGTGCGTGTCGCGCCCAGGGAGCTCCAGAGCGGTCCCATCATCTCCGGCTCGCTCCAGGCCCGGCGGGTGGCGAACGTGCGGGCGGAGGTGGGCGGCAGCATCCTGGAGGTGAAGGCCGACCAGGGGCAGACGGTGAAGGAGGGGGAGCTCCTGGCGCGCGTGGAGGAGGGCACCCTGCGTGAGCAGGTGTTGGCGGCCAGCTCCACCCTGCGCGTGGCGCGCAATGCCTTGCAGGTGTCGAAGGCGGATGAGCAGCGCAACCAGATGCTCGTCAAGCAGGGCGTCATCACCCGCCGCGACTTCGAACGCACGCAGTTGGCGAGGACGCAGGCCGAAGGACAGCTCGCCGAAGCGCAGGCGCGCCTGAGGCTTGCGCAGGACCAGTTGGGACGCACGAAGGTGACCGCTCCGTTCACGGGCGTGGTGAGCGAGCGGCAGGTGCACTCGGGCGACATCGTCCAGCCGGGCGCGCCGCTCTTCACGGTGGTGGACCCGGCCACGCTGCGGCTGGAGGCCTCCGTGCCCGCGGCGCAGTTGTCGCAGGTGAAGGTGGGCACGCGGGTGGACTTCCGCGTCAACGGCTACGCCGACCGCGCCTTCCAGGGACAGGTGGCGCTCATCAACCCGGCGGTGGATCCCGCGACGGGACAGGTGCGCATCTACGTGAGCATTCCCAACACCGAGCAGGTGCTCCTGTCGGGCCTGTTCGCGGAAGGGCGCGTGGCGTCCCAGGCGAGGCAGGCGCTCGCGGTGCCGGTGGACGCGCTGGACACGCGCCAGGAGCCCCCCACCGTGCAGCGCATCTCCGGCGGCAAGGTGGAGCAGGTGGCGGTGACGCTCGGCTTGAGGGACGACGTGGCGCAGAGCGTGGAGGTGCGCTCGGGGTTGAAGGACGGGGACGTGGTGCTGCTCGGGTCCGCGCGCGACCTGACGGAGGGCACGCCCGTGAAGGTCGCCGCCGCGCCCGAAGGGCAGCAGAAGCCCAAGGCCCCGCCGGAAGCGCAGGGCGTGGGCGGCGCGGGCAACGTGTCCGGCGCACCCGCGCAGGCACCGGCCCCGGGCACGCCCGCGAGCGCGCCGACCCAGCCCCCCGCGAAGGCCCCGTAGGCGCGCACCCCACCCATTGAAGCAGTGCAGGAGCGGTCCGTGTTCATCTCCGACTTCGCCATCAAGCGCCCCACCGTCACCATCACGGCGATGGTGGCGCTCGTCGTGTTCGGCATCGTCGCGCTCATCAACCTGGAGACGGACGAATTCCCCGACGTGCAGCAGCCGGTCATCAACGTCACCATCGCGTACCCGGGTGCATCGCCAGACACGGTGGAGCGCGAAATCGTGGAGCCCATCGAGGATGCCATCTTCAGCATCTCCGGCATCGACGGGAAGAAGACGACGTCCAGCTCCACGGACAGCCTGGCGAACTTCACCGTCTTCTTCGACTTCGACAAGGACGTGCAGGAGGCGTCGCAGGACATCCGGGACGCCATCTCCAGCAAGCGCGCGGACCTGCCGCAGGAGATGGAGGAGCCCATCCTCACGCGCTTCGACCCGGCGGACCAACCCATCGTGTCGCTGGTGCTCACGTCGGATGGGCTGGACGTGCCCGCGCTGACGCTCATCGCGGACCCCACGGTGGTGGGCGATCTGCGCTCGGTGCCCGGCGTGGCGCAGGCCACGGTGGTGGGCGGCGTGGAGCGGGAGATGACGGTGCAGGTGCGGCCCGTGGCGTTGCAGGCAGCGGGCCTGTCGGTGGCGCAGGTGGTGGCGGCGCTCCAGGCGCAGAACCTGGCGGCGCCGGTGGGCCGACTCAACTCTGAGTTGCAGGAGCGCACCATCCGGCTCAAGGGCCGGCTGGCGACGCCGGAGGACTTCGCGCAGGTGCCCATCGCGGAGCGCAACGGGCGCACGCTGCGGCTGGGCGAAGTGGCGGACGTGTTCGCCGGCACCGAGGAGCCGCGCACGCTGTCGCTCTACAACGGCGCGCAGGCGGTGGGCATCGAGATCATCAAGTCCAAGGGCTACAGCACCACGGAGGTCGCGGACGGCGTGCGCGAGCGCGTGAAGGCGCTCCAGCAGCAACTGCCCGCCAATGCGCGGCTGGAGATCGTCCGCGACGCGGGCACGCGCGTGGAGAACTCCGTGCTCAACGTGCAGGAGGCGCTGATTGAAGGCGCGCTCCTGACGGTGCTGGTGGTGTTCCTGTTCCTCAATTCATGGCGCTCCACGGTCATCACCGGACTTGCGCTGCCGGTGAGCGTGCTGGCGTCGTTCGTGAGCGTCTGGGCCTTCGGCTTCACGCTCAACACGATGTCGCTCCTGGGCCTGACGCTGGCCATCGGCATCCTCATCGACGACGCCATCGTGGTGCGCGAGAACATCGTGCGGCACGTGGAGATGGGGAAGGACCACTACACGGCGGCGCGCGAGGGCACGAACGAGATTGGCCTCGCGGTGGCGGCCACGACGTTCTCCATCGTGGCGGTGTTCGTCCCGGTGGCGTTCATGTACGGCGTGGCGGGGCAGTGGTTCAAACCGTTCGCGCTCACCATCGCCATCTCCGTGCTGGTGTCGCTGTTCGTCAGCTTCTCGCTGGACCCCATGCTCAGCGCGTACTGGCCGGACCCGCAGGTGGAGAAGGGCGAGCGGCGCAACTTCATCTCGCGGGGGCTGGCGCGCTTCAACCACTGGTTCGACCGGCAGGCGGACCGCTACAAGGGCGTCATCGCGTGGGCGCTGGACCACCGGCTGGCGATGGTGCTCCTGGCGGTGGGGTCGCTGGTGGGCGCGGTGGCGTTGCAGGGGCTCTTCGGCGGCGCGGGCTTCGCGCCGGTGAGCGACCGCGCCGAAATCGAGATGCTGGTGGAGACGCCCGCGGGCTCCAGCCTGGACTACACCCGGCGCAAGGTGGAGGAGGTGTCCCGCCTCACGCGTGCGCACCCGGAGGTCGCGTACACGTACACGACCATCGGTGTGCCGCTGCCCTTGCGCTCGCCGGGTGTGGACCAGGCCCTGGTGTACGTGCGGCTCAAGCCGAAGGATGAGCGCAAGGCGAGCCAGGAGGTGCTGGGCGAGACGCTGCGCGATGAGCTGCGCGCGGTGGGTGGCGTGGCCGTGTCGGTGTTCACCAGCGGCTTCGGCGGGGCCATCAAGTCCATCCAACTGGAGCTGCGCGGGCCGGATTCGAAGGGGCTCAACCAGGTGGCCCAGCAGGTGATGAAGGAAGTGAAGCAGGTGCCGGGCGCGGTGGACGTGGGCCTGTCCACGCGCGGCGAGAAGCCGGAGCTGGAGGTGGAGCTGAACCGAGGCGTCGCCGGCCAGCTCAACGTGACGGTGGGCATGGTGGCGCAGTCACTGCGGCCGGCCTTCGCGGGGCTGGACTCCGGTGACTGGGTGGATCCGATTGGCGAGACGCGCGACGTGATGGTGCGACTGGCGCCGCAGTTCCGGGAGAACCCCTCCGACCTGGCCCAGCTTCCGCTGGTGATTGGCTCGGACGCCACAGGCGCGCCGGTGGTGGTGCCGCTGGGGCAGGTTGCGAAGGTGACGCAGACCATCGGGCCGGCGCAGATCGACCACCTGAACCGCGAGAAGGTCATCAACGTGCAGGCGAACGTGGCGGGCCGTTCACTGTCGGAGGTGATGAACGAAGTGCAGACGCGCCTCGAGTCCGTGAACATGCCGCCGGGGTACGAGCTGTCCACGGGCGGCGAGTCCGCGGATCAGGCGGAGGTGTTCGGCCGGGTGTTCCTGGCGCTGGGCGTGGCGGTGATGTTGATGTACCTCATCCTCGTCATCCAGTTCGGCTCGTTCCTGGATCCGCTGGCCATCCTGGTGTCGCTGCCGCTGTCGCTCATCGGCGTGGTGCTGGCGCTGTTGGTGACAGGCGACACGCTGAACATCATGAGCCTCATCGGCGTCATCCTGCTGATGGGCATCGTGGCGAAGAACGCCATCCTGCTCATCGACTTCGCCAAGTGGCAGCACGCGAAGGGGATGCCCTTGCGCGAAGCGCTCATCGAAGCGGGACGCATCCGCTTGCGGCCCATCATGATGACGACGCTGGCGCTCATCGCGGGCATGGTGCCGGTGGCGCTGGGCAGTGGCGAGGGCGGCGACTTCCGGGCCCCGCTGGGCCGCGCGGTGATTGGCGGCGTCATCACGTCCACGTTCCTGACGCTGCTGGTGATACCGACGGTGTATGAGATTCTTTCGGACGGTCGCACGTGGATGACCCAGAAGCTGCGCAAGGTGTTCAAGGGCGGCGCGCCGGGGCCCGCGCACGGGGGCGGAGGCGAGCCGCGACCCCAGCCCCAGGCCCGACAGGATTGATGCGCGGGGAAACCTCGCGCCACCCCCAAGGAACGGTTGGCGCTCCTCGCTTCAGACCATAGGGTCAGGAGTGTGGAGCTCCCGTCCCCGCTGCCCGATTCGCACCGCTCGCTCGTCACCGAAGCCCTGGAGGCATTGGGTGTCACCCGCTGGGTCCTGAGCCTCCATGATCCCAGCTTCCCCGGCCTGCCGGGCGAGGACGTGGGCCGGGGCTCGCCGTACTCCGAAGGCGCCGCGCGCTTCCTCGCCTTCGCCCGGGACCTGGGCTTCACCGGCCTCCAACTGGGACCTCAGGGGCAGACCACCGCGCACAACCCGTCGCCGTATGACGGGACGTTGTTCTCGCGCAACACGCTCAACGTGGCGCTCGCGCCGCTCACGGATCCGCGAGGGCCCTGGGGGGCGCTACTGTCCGCCGACACGCTGGCGCGGCTCGTCGCGGAAGTGCCCGAGGGCGGGGGGCCGGAGGCCCGCTATCAGCACGCCTGCCGGTCCCAGTCGCTGGCGTTGCAGGAGTCCTGGGAGACATTCCTTCGCGAGCGTTCCCGGGCGGATGCACCCGTGGCCCTCCTCGCGTTGGACCAGCGCTTCGCGGCGTTCCGGGAGGAACACCGGGCCTGGTTGGAACCGGATGCGCTCTTCGATGTCCTCGGGGCGAGCAAGGGCACTCCGGATGACTGGCGCTCCTGGGCGGATTCACTGGAGGGGCGTCTCTACGCGCCCCGGCCGGGAGAAGAGGCCCGGGCCGAAGCGCGCATCCGGGAGCTGCTGACGCTCGAAGCGGAGGCGGTGGAGCAGTACGCCTTCCGTCAGTTCCTGGTGCACGAACAGCACGGCGTCCTTCGCGAGCGCGCGGCGGGCTGGGGCCTCAAGCTGTACGGCGACCTCCAGATTGGTTTTTCGCCCCGGGACACCTGGAGGCGGCAGGGCCTGTTCCTGGGCGCGTACCTGATGGGCGCGCCGCCCAGCCGCACCAACCCGGAAGGCCAGCCGTGGAACTACCCGGTGCTGGACCCCGAGCAGTACGTCGCTCCGGAGGGCTCGGGACCCGGTCCGGTGCTGCGCTTCATGGACGCGCGGCTGGGCAAGATGCTCTCGGAATACGACGGGCTGCGCATCGACCATCCCCACGGGCTCGTGTGTCCCTGGGTGTACCGCGCGGGCCAGGCGGATCCGCTGCGCGCCGTGCAGGGCGGAGCGCGCCTCTTCTCATCGCCGGACCTGCCGGACCATCCGGAGCTGGCCCGCTACGCCATCGTCGCTCCGGAGCAGTTGGACCGCGCACAGCCGCGTCACGCGGATGGCTGGGTGAAGTCGCTGACGCCCGAACAGGTGGGCCGCTACGCGCGCCTCTTCGACACCGTGGTGCGCACGGCCCGGGAGCACGGCCGTGCCCGCGAGGACGTGCTGTGCGAGGTGCTGAGTACGCTGCCCTTCGAGCTGTCCCAGGTGATGGCGCGCGACGGGCTGGGCCGCTTCCGCGTTACGCAGAAGGCGGACCTGAACAACCCGGCGGACGTGTACCGCAGCGAGAACGCAGCCCCCGAGGATTGGATCATGGTGGGCAACCACGACACGAAGTCGCTCTGGCGGCTCGTCGCGGAATGGCAGTGGAAGCACGGCCTGCGTGCCCAGGCGGACTACCTCGCTCGGCGGCTGCACCCCGAAGCCGAGGGCCGTGAGGACTTCGCGCGCCAGCTCGCGACGGACCCGGGACTGCTCGTGCAGGCGAAGTTCGCGGACCTCTTCACCAGTCGCGCGCGCAGCGTGATGGTGTTCTTCGCGGACCTGCTGGGCATGCCCGACACGTACAACGCCCCGGGCTCCGTGGACCCGCGCAACTGGTCGCTGCGCATTCCCCACGACTGGGCCCGCCAGTATCAGGAGCGCCTGAGCGCGGGCGCCGCGCTCAACCTGCCCCAGGTGCTCGCGATGGCCCTGCGCGCGGGCGGGGCCGAGGCGCGGGCTCTCCACGCGGACCTCCTCGCACGGTTGGACGGCGCCGCCTCCCAACTCCAGTCTGGCGCGTAGTCCCTTCAAGCTCTAGCGGGAACCCCTTACTCAGGCCGGGCCCGCCTCAACGGTTGTCATTGATGACCCGACGCCAGGGGTTCAATGTCACTCTCAGGCCGCTCGACTTCACTTTGAGAGAATGTGAAAGCGTTTGGATTGGAATCCTTGCCTTGAAATCCCTGTTGGAAGCGTTATCAGGACTAAGCCTGTTGAAGTAAGGCTTCAAGCGGGGACCGCGTGGCGAATCATCGTGAGTGGAGCTTCGGAGGGCATCACGCGCACTTCGAGGAGCCGGACCTGTTGGTGATGAAGTTCAACGGGCCTTCGAAGGTGGAGGACTGTCAGAAGATGTTGGAGGTGTGCCAGGAGGTGGCCGAAAAGCAGCCGGTCTTCCTCATCTCCGACGTGTCGAATTCGCTCCTCGAGAAGGAGGCGCGCGAGCTGCTGGTGGAGCACTCGAAGGCGGAGTGGTTCCGGGGCCACATCTACGTTGGCACGGGCCTGAGGGAGCTCGCGGCGGCCAAGGCGCTGATGCTGGCGCTGTACTTCACCGGCCGGTGGATGGTGGAGGTGGACTTCGCGGAATCGGAGCGGGACGCGCGCGACCTCGTCGCGAGGAAGCGCGCGCAGCCCCCCAGACACTAGGAGGCCCTGCCCGTCGCCTCAGTGCTGGACGTCCAGCACGAGGCGCGTGGGGTTCGTCAGCTCCAGCACGCGGAACGGAGCCCGGCGCGTGGTGCCCAGCACCCACGTCACCTCGCCCTCGAAGGCGCACAGGCGCGCCAGCTCCAGCACCGACGGCAGCGCGGGCTTGAACGTGCGCTGCGCCACCGTGGCCTGGCCCTGCTCGTTGTGCGCCTGCGCCCGGGTGAAGCGCACCTGGAGCGCGGCCTTGCCCGGCACCGGCACGTCGTCCCCCGAGCCGCAGTCCTGCACCGGCGTCTTCACGTACGACACCTGGTAGCCCGGCAGGCGGGGTCCCGCGAACTCGAACACCGTGCGGTCGTAGCCCTCATGCGTGCCGGTGCGCACCGAACTCATCGTGACGGAAGGGGGCTCGCTGCGCTTCTTCTCCACTGTCTCCAGGGTCCAGGTGGCGTCCGCGGCCAGCGCGCTGCCCGCATCCACCGGGCCATTGCCCGCGTCCACCGGGGCGCTGGCCTTGCCGTCCGTGCCCTGCGTGCTTCCTACGGGAGCCTGTGCGCTGCCCGTGTCCAGGACGCGCTCCACCGGAGGCGTCGCGGTGGTGGGAGCGGAACCTTCTCGGGGCACGGTGTTGGTGGGCGCGGGCACGGCCGGGACGTTCAGGGGCACCGTCGGCGGCTCCTGCTGCTTCTCACAGCCCGCCAGCACCAGCCCACCCACCATCCCCAGCGCGTACCACCCCTGTCGCAGACGCATCCTGTTCCTCCGGCCTTCCAGTTGAACCGCGTCCCACGGGGACTTCCGAGTCCTCGCACAAGGTGCGCGCCCGAGTCACGGAAGATGCTCCGCCCTGCGCGGCGACTGTTGCCCGGGGGCACAGGCCCGGGAGGCGGCTCGCCGCGCCGTTCCCCCTGCACCCGGTCGTCACCGACACCCGGCCGAAGTGGGTCCCCACGACGGGACGGGTTGCGTATAGGGTCCGCCCGGCCGCGTCCCGGGCCACCCCTTCGAGCCCCCCTGCACTGGAGACTTGCGCCCCATGGCCCTCGACCTGACCTCCCTTCCGCGTCCCTCGCGAGACGACACCACCGTGGGCACCATGGTGCGTGGACTCGTGGGCAGCGAAATCCTCCGCATCGCCGCGGAGATCCGCGAACTCGTGGCGAAGGGCACGAAGGTCTGCAACCTCACCGTGGGCGACTTCAGTCCGAAGGAGTTCCCCATCCCGGACGGCCTGCGCGCCCAGATTGGCACCGCGCTCCAGGCGGGTGAGACGAACTACCCGCCCTCGGACGGCGTGCTGGAGCTGCGCCAGGCCGTGCAGCGCTTCTACGAGCGCTCCCTGGGGCTGAAGTATCCGCTGGAGGGCATCGTCATCGCGGGCGGCGCGCGGCCCATCATCTACGCTGCCTACCGCGCGGTGTTGGACCCGGGCGACGTCGTCGTCTACCCGGTGCCTTCGTGGAACAACAACCACTACGCCCACATGCTGGGCGCGAAGAGCGTGGTGGTGACCACCGACGCGGACTCCGGCTTCATGCCCACGCTGGCGCAGTTGGAGCCGCACCTGTCCACCGCGCGCCTGCTCTGCCTGTGCAGCCCGCTCAACCCCACCGGCACCATGGTGGACCCGGAAGCACTGCGCGCCATCTGCGAGCGCATCGTCCAGGAGAACCTCGCGCGCGAGGGCCGCGGCCAGAAGCCCCTCATCCTGATGTACGACCACATCTACTGGGTGCTGAGCTTCGGCGGCACGAAGCACGTGACGCCCGTGGAGCTGGTGCCCCAGATGGCGCCCTACACCGTGTTCGTGGATGGCATCAGCAAGGCGTTCGCCGCCACCGGCGTGCGCGTGGGCTGGGGCGTGGGTGCGCCCACCCTCATCTCCCGCATGCGCGACGTGCTGGGCCACGTGGGCGCCTGGGCCCCCAAGGCCGAACAGGTCGCCACCGCGCGCTACCTGGACGACACGCAGGCCACCGAGGCCTTCCTCGCCACCATGCGTGCGAGCGTGGACGCACGCCTGGAAGCGCTCCACCGGGGCTTCGCGCGCATGAAGGACGCGGGCCTGCCGGTGCGCGCCATCGCGCCGCAGGGCGCCATCTACCTGTCCGTCCAGTTCGACCTGGTGGGCAAGGATGGGCTCACCACCAATGACGCCATCCGCAAGCGCCTGTTGGAGAAGGCCCGCTTCGCCGTGGTGCCCTTCCAGGCCTTCGGGCTGGCCGAGGACACCGGCTGGTTCCGCCTCTCCGTGGGCGCCACCTCCGTCGCCGAAATCGAGGAGGCCCTGCCCCGCGTGGAGGCCACCGTGCGTGAAATCCTCGCCGGGAAATAGCGACTTTCCTCCCCAGCAGGGCAGGTTGGGAATACCCTGCCAGAACCGCCGTTGAGGCCGCCGCCATCATGCTCAAGCGCTTCGTGGATGTCCGGGACGAGGAGGTGGGGGCGGTCCTCGGCTCGTTCATCTACTTCTTCACGCTGATGTGTGGCTACGCCATCCTGCGGCCCATCCGCAACGAGATGGGCACGGCGGGGGACGTGAAGCACCTGCCCTGGCTCTTCACGGCGACGTTCGTCGTGATGCTGCTGGCGGTGCCGGCGTTCTCCATGCTGGTGGCGCGCTACCCCCGGCGCGTCGTCGTGCCGCGCGTCTATCGCTTCTTCCTGCTCAACCTGCTGGCCTTCTTCGTGCTGCTGAAGTTCGGCGTGGCGAAGGAGGGCGTGGCCCGCGCCTTCTACGTCTGGCTGAGCGTCTACAACCTGTTCGTCGTCTCCATCTTCTGGAGCTTCATGGCGGACGTGTTCGCCAGCGACCAGGGCAAGCGGCTGTTCGGCTTCATCGCCGCGGGTGGCACCACGGGGATGATTGTCGGTCCGTTCCTGGTGGGGCGGCTGGCCGAGGGCGTGGGCCCGGTGAACCTCATCCTCCTGTCCGCGGTGATGCTGGAGGTGAGCGCGCAGTGCGTGAAGCGCCTGGGCCGCTGGGCGCGGGATGTCCAGCACCAGCCCGCGACGCGGGAGGGCCCGGTGGGCGGCGGGATGCTCGCGGGGCTGCGGCTGCTGGTGACCTCGCCGTTCCTGCTCGCGCTGGGGCTCCAGGTGCTCCTGTACGCGGCCACCTCCACGTTCCTGTACTACCAGGAGGTGCAGTTGGTGGCGGGGATGGCGAAGGACGCGGCGGCGCGCACGGCGGCGTTCGCGGACATCGACTTCTGGGTGCAGGTGCTGACGCTGGGCTTGCAGACGCTCGTCACGGGGCGGGTGATTTCCAGGCTGGGGTTGGGCGTGGCCATGGCGGTGCCGCCGGTCATCACCATGCTGGGCTTTGGCGTGCTCGCGTTCGCGCCGGTGCTCGCGGTGCTCATCGGCGTGAAGGCGCTTCGGGGAGCCAGCCACTACGCGCTGGAGCGCCCGTCGCGCGAAATCCTCTTCACCACCGTGGACCGTGAGGCCCGCTACAAGTCGAAGAGCTTCATCGACACGGTGGTGTACCGCGGCAGCGACACGGTGAGCTCGTGGCTGCAGGGCGGCCTCACCGCGATGGGCCTGGGCATGATGGGCTTGTCGCTGGTCGCCGTGCCCATGGCGGCGCTGTGGCTGGCGGTGTCCCTGTACCTGGCGCGGCAGCAGCGCGTGCGCGCCCCTGAAGCACTCCCGCAGACGACCCTTCCCGGAGGAACCACCGCATGAAGTTGACCCGAAGAGGCGTGATTCAAGCAGCGGCTGCGTTGGGCGTGGCCCAGACCCTGGGCTGTGCGACGACCCCCAAGGCGGGGCCGGTGCCTGGCCCGGAGGCGGAGGACCCCAAGGGCAAGCCCCTGAGCATCCTCATCCTGGGCGGCACCCGCTTCCTGGGGCCGGCGCTGGTGGAGCGGGCCCAGGAGCGTGGCCACACCCTCACGCTCTTCAACCGCGGCAAGTCCAACCCCGGCCTCTTCCCGAACGTGGAGAAGCTCCAGGGCGACCGCGACCCGACCAAGGGCGAGGGCCTCAAGGCGCTCGAGGGCCGCAAGTGGGACGTGGTCATCGACACGTCCGGCTACTACCCGCGCATCGTGAAGGCGTCCGCGGACCTGCTGGCGCCCAACGTGGGCCAGTACGTCTTCATCTCCAGCATCTCCGTCTACAAGGAGCTGACGAAGTCGAACCTGGATGAGACGGCCCCGGTGGCCACCATCGATCCCGCGGCGAAGGAGGAGATCACCGAGCAGAGCTACGGGGCCTTCAAGGCGCTCTGCGAGCAGGCCGCGGAGGCCGCCTTCCCGGGCCGCGCGCTCAACATCCGCCCCGGCTACATCGTGGGGCCGGACGACGGGTCGGACCGCTTCACCTACTGGCCGCTGCGGGTGGCGCGCGGCGGAGAGGTGCTGGCCCCGGGTGACGGCGAGGATCCGGTGCAGTTCGTCGACGCGCGCGACCTGGCCGCCTTCATCATCCGCAACGTGGAGCGCCGCACGATGGGCGTCTTCAACGTCACTGGCCCCACGAAGCCCATCAACATGCGCACCTTCCTGGAAGGCGTGCGCGAGGTGACGGGCAGCGACGCGCGCTTCACCTGGGTGGAGACCCCGTTCCTGGAGCAGCAGAAGCTGATGCCCATCGCGGAGATCCCCATCTGGGCGGCGCGCACCGGCGCGGAGGGTGGCCTTGGCCGCGTGAGCATCGAGCGCGCCATCCAGGCGGGCCTGACCGTGCGGCCCCTGGCGGACACGGTGCGCGACACGCTGGCGTGGTTCCGCACCCTGCCTCCGGAGCGTCAGGAGAAGCAGCGCGCGGGCATCCCCGCGGACCGCGAGCGCGAGATGCTCGCGGCGTGGCACCAGGCGAAGGGCACGGGCACCGCCAAGGCGGCGGAGTAGCCCCGGACGGCAAAGCCTGGTCGCCGGGTATCCGTGCGACCAGGCGGTGCCTGGGTGGCAAGCGCGTCCCGGGGGTGCTGGCCGAACGCGTCATGAGGTCGCACCTTTTCCGCCATGGAACGCGACCAGGACAGCAGGCATCACGTGGTCATCGTCGGGGCGGGCTTTGGCGGGCTGGAAGCCGCGAAGGCCCTGGGCAAGGCACGTGATGTGCGGGTGACGGTGGTGGACCGCTACAACCACCACCTCTTCCAGCCGCTCCTGTACCAGGTGGCGACGGCGGTGCTGAATCCGGCGGACATCTCCGCGCCCATCCGCAGCGTGCTCAAGGCGCGCAACACGGAGGTGATGCTGGCGGAGGCGAAGGCGGTGGATGCGCGCCGCAAGATGCTGGTCGTTGGAGGCGGGGAGATTGCGTACGACTCGTTGGTGGTGGCGACGGGCGCGGCGCATTCGTACTTCAAGCATCCGGAGTGGGCGCAGGTGGCGCCCGGCCTGAAGACGCTGGAGGACGCGGTGCGCATTCGCGAGCGCGTGCTGACGGCCTTCGAGGCCGCAGAGCGTGAGTCCGACCCCGTGCGCCAGCGTGAGTGGCTGACGTTCGTCATCATCGGAGCGGGTCCCACGGGCGTGGAGCTGGCGGGGGCGCTCGCGTACATGACGCGGCACTCGCTGCCGAAGGACTTCCGGCGCATCGACACGCGGCAGGCGCGGGTCATCCTGCTGGAGGGGCTGCCCCGGGTGCTGACGGCCTATCCGGAGGAGCTGTCCGAGGAAGCGAAGCGCGACCTGGAGCGGCTGCACGTGGAGGTGCGCACCGGGGCGATGGTGACGTCCGTGGACGCGGAAGGCGTCAACATTGGCGGGGAGCGCATCCCCACGCGCACGGTGCTGTGGGGCGCGGGCGTGGCGGCGTCACCGCTGGTGCGTTCGCTGGACGCGCCGCTGGACCGCGCGGGGCGGGTGAAGGTGGGGCCGCTGCTCACGGTGCCGGGCCATGACGACGTGTATGTGATTGGCGATGTGGCGGCGGTGGAGCAGCACGGCAAGCCGGTGCCGGGCATCGCGCCGGCGGCGATGCAGATGGGGCGGCACGTGGCGAAGACGGTGCGAAACCGGCTGGCCCACAAGCCGCTCCGGGCGTTCCGCTACCACGACAAGGGCAACTTCGCGGTCATTGGCCGGGGCTACGCGGTGGGCATGCTCTTCGACAAGTGGAAGATGCACGGGACGCCCGCGTGGCTCGTCTGGGCCGGCGTGCACATCGCCTACCTGATTGGCTTCCGCAACCGCCTGTCGGTGATGCTGAACTGGGGCTACACGTTCTTCACCAAGGGCGGCCGGGACATGCGGCTCATCACCGGGAAGGTGGCGAACCGGATGCCCGTGTTGGACGCAGGGCCCTCCGTGCCCGTGGCGGCGCCGCTCCCGGAGTTGCCCGTGTCCCAGCCCGCGCCGGTGCACTGAGGTTCTGGCGAAAGCAGATCCTCCTGATAGTGACCCCGGGAGGGCGGCTCAGGTGGTTTCGTCCGTCAGCAGGACGGCTTCCTGGGCCCTGCCATTGAGCAGCAGCGCGAACTGCTCCGAGAAGCGGGCGAGCGCGCTGTAGGTCGTCTTGATCTCCACTGCCACGGTATTGGCCGACTCCGGGCGCTCGGCGCGGTCCGTGCGGGTCGCGAGCCGGGCCTGGACGCCCAGGCTCCCTCGGGTGTTGATGGGGTACGCGGAGATCGCGACGAAGACCTGATGGAGCTTGTAGGTCTTGTCGGCCTCGTGGAAGGACCACGTTCCCCCCACGAGGCCACGCCGCGCCTCCTCGCCCAGGGGGAAGGCGGTCAGCGCGGAGGCGAAGGCCCGGAGCTGCTCCAGTCCGAAATTCGCGCTGCTTTGTCCCGAGAAGGCCCCGGAGCGGACGCTCACCTGGAGCTCCGCTGTCCCATCCCCATCCTCGTCGTGAAACAGCTCCAGCAGGAGCCTGTCGCCGCTCATTGTTCCAACTCCTCTTCGCGTACCTGCGGTGCGTCCTCGCAAGGACGGGTCTTGTCGGTCCGGGATGACGCAGGAGGTTCAACTGGCCCGCTTCAGGATACGGAGCGTGGGGGTTGGCCGGGTGCTCGGCCGGAGGATTTCCCGTGGATCCAGTCCTTCATGCGCCGCGGAGAAGGAGCTTCCGGCTGCTCGCCGGGCCTGCGGGCGTTACGGAGGGGGACACGCGGGCCCTGGCCATGTCAGCCTGCCGCGATAAGGCAGGGTAGGGCCGTGGAGCGCGGGGTGCCCGACCCCGCGCTCCACGGCCCTACCC
>NZ_RAVZ01000264.1 GCF_003611635.1 Corallococcus terminator
CCCCTGGGCAGGCCCGTCGCCAACACCCGCGTCTACGTCCTCGACGCCCACCTGCGGCCCGTCCCTCTCGGCGTCCCCGGGGAGCTCTTCCTCGCGGGTGTCCAGCTTGCTCGCGGCTACCTGCACCGCCCCGCCCTCACCGCGGAGCGCTTCATCCCGGACCCTTTCAGCCCCACGCCCGGCGCACGCCTCTACCGCACCGGAGACCTCACCCGATGGCTGCCCGGCGGCGTCCTCGAGTTCCTCGGCCGCCTGGATGAGCAGGTGAAGCTGCGCGGCCTGCGCATCGAGCTGGGGGAGATTGAAGCCGCACTGCGCCTGCATCCCGCCATCTCCCAGGCCGTCGTCGTCGCTCGACGCGATACCCCCGACCGACTCCAGCTCGTCGCCTACGGCGTTCCGTCGATGGAGCAGGCCCATCCGTTGCTGCGCAGGGTGCGCTGGCAGAAGGAGGGCCTGCTGGAGGAGACCACGCTCCGGGAGCTGCCCAACGGGATGACGGTCACCCACCTCAACCCGGGTGAAACAGACTTCCTCTACGAGGAGATCTTCCACCAGAACAGCTACCTGCGGCACGGCCTCACGCTGCGGGACGGGGACTGCGTCTTCGACGTGGGCGCGAACATCGGCCTCTTCACGCTCTTCGCGGCACAGCAGGCCCGGAAGGTGCGCGTCTTCGCCTTCGAGCCCATCCCGCGCATCTTCGAGAAGCTGCGCATGAACGTCGCGCTGCACGGCGTGGATGCCGTGCCCATCGAGGCGGGCCTCTCCCGTGAGCAGGGACGCGCCACCTTCACGTACTACCCGCATGTCTCCATCGTCTCGGGTCGCTTCGCCGACGCGGGCGAGGAGCGCGCGGTCGTCGCCGCGTACCTCCAGGGTCAGCAGGGCACATCCCCGGGCACGGCGCCTGACAAGGCCCAGGTGGATGAACTGCTCACCTCCCGCCTGCGCGGCGAGCAGGTGGACTGCCAACTGCGGACCGTGTCCGACGTCATGCGCGAGCACGGCGTGGAGCGCATCGACCTGCTGAAGGTCGACGTGGAGAAGAGCGAAGCGGACGTCCTCGCGGGCATCGCCGAGGAGGACTGGCCCCGCATCCGACAAGTGGTCGTCGAGGTGCACGACAAGGACGGTCGGCTGGAGCAGCTCACGCGGTTGCTCAAGCAGCACGGCTTCGAGCTCGTCGTCGAACAGGAGGAGGGACTCCAGGACTCCGGCCTTCACGGCATCTGGGCGCGGCGGCCCGAAGCCACGGCTCCCACGCGCGCGTCGCGAACGCCCGTCCCGCTGCCCTTCAGCAGCCCACGCACCTGGGCCGAGGACCTGCGGCAGTCGCTCGCGCGCACGCTGCCGGAGTACATGATTCCGGAGTTCTTCGTGCCCCTGGACGCGCTGCCGCTGTCTCCGTCCGGGAAGCTGGATCGCCGCGCCCTGCCCGCGCCGGACCTCTCCTCGCTCCGTCAGGGGCGGGACCTGGTCCTTCCGCGCACGCCGGATGAACAGCTCATCGCGTCCATCTGGCAGGCCGTCCTGGGCCTCACCGAGGTCGGCGTCGATGAAAGCTTCTTCCGGCTGGGCGGGCACTCGCTGCTGGCCACGCAGGTGCTCTCCCGGTTGAGGGACGCACTCCAGTTGGAGCTGCCCCTTCAACTGATTTTCGACGCCCCCACCGTGGCCACCCTGGCCCAGGCCCTCGCGGCGCTCCGCCAGAGCGCGGCGCCGCAGCCCTCACCGACCGCCATCCCCAGGCTCTCCCGGGAGCGCCACCGCGCGAAGAGCCCTCCGCCGAACAAGCCTGGCACCTGAGCCCAAGAGCCTCCCCATGTCCGCCGACACGCTGGAAGAAGCCTTCTCCTTCGCACCGTCCTTCGCGCAGGAGCGCCTCTGGTTCCTGGACCAGATGGAGCCGGGCAACCCGTTCTACAACATCCCTTCGCCCCTGCTGCTGACGGGCCCGCTGGACCTGGAGGTGCTGCGCGCGAGCCTCGGCGAGCTGCTGCGCCGCCACGAATCCCTGCGCACCACGTTGATCCGCGAGGAGGGCCTGCCCGTCCAGCGCGTGGCCGCCGAGCCGCGGCTGGCCCTGCCCGTCACCAGCCTGGAGCACCTGCCCGAAGCCGAGCGCGGCGCCGAGGTGAAGCGCCTGGTGGCCGAGGAGGGCGCGCGCCCCTTCGACCTGGAGCACGGCCCGCTGCTCAGGGCCCGCGTGCTGAAGCTCTCCGGCACGTCCCATGTCCTGCTGCTGGTGATGCACCACATCATCTCCGACGGGTGGTCCCTGGGCGTGCTGCTGCGGGAGCTGGCCACGCTCTACGGCGCCTTCGCCCAGGGCGCGCCCAGCCCGCTGCCGGAGCTGCCCATCCAGTACGCGGACTTCGCCCACTGGCAGCGGGAGTACCTGGCCGGCGAGGTGCTGGAGAAGCAACTGCGGTACTGGAAGCAGCAGCTCACCGGCGCGCCGCCCCTGGCCGCCCTGACCACGGATCGGCCCCGCCCGGCGGTTCAACGCTACCGGGGTGAGGCCGAGCCCATCGAACTGCCTCGCGCGCTCACCACCGCGCTCAAGCAACTCAGTGACAGCTCCGGCGCCAGCCTCTTCATGACGCTGCTGTCCGGCTTCTCCGTCCTGCTCTCCCACTACGAGGGGAGCGAGGACATCGTCGTGGGCTCGCCCATCGCCAACCGCACGCGCGCGGAGCTGGAGCCGCTCATCGGCTTCTTCGTCAACACGCTGGCGCTGCGGGTGGACCTCTCCGGCGACCCCCGCTTCACGGAGCTGCTGCTCCGGGTGCGGCAGTTGACCCTGGACGCCTACGCCCACCAGGACATGCCCTTCGAGCGTCTGGTGGAGGTGCTGCGTCCGGAGCGCAGCCTGAGCCACAACCCCATCGTCCAGGTCGTCTTCGCCTTGCAGAACGCCCCCGCGCCCGGCGTGGAGCTGCCGGCGGGCTTGCGGATGAGCCAGATGGAGTACGAGAGCGGCTGGGTGCGGTTCGATCTGGAGCTGCACCTCTGGGAGACGCCGACAGGGCTGGGCGGCCGCTGTCTGTACAACACGGACCTGTTCGACGCGGCCAGCATCCAGCGGCTGCTCGGCCACTACCGCAACCTGCTGGAGGGGCTCGTGGCCCGGCCCCAGGCCCGGGTCTCCGCGCTGCCCATGCTGACGGCCGCCGAACGGGCCCAGTTGCTCGACACGTGGAGCGGCTCGCGGTCCGCGCCTTCTTCGGAAGACTGCATCCCGGACCTCTTCAGCGCGCGGGCCCTGGCCACGCCGGAGCGCGTGGCCTTGAGCCTGGGCACGCGACAGCTCACCTACGGGGAGCTCGAAGCCCGCTCCAACCAGCTCGCGTGGCACCTGCGCACGTTGGGGGTCGGGCCGGAGACGCCCGTGGCGCTCCAGGTCGAGCGCTCGTTCGAGATGGTGGTGGGGCTGCTCGGCATCCTCAAGGCGGGGGGCGTCTACGTCCCGTTGGATCCAGCCGATCCTCCCGCGCGTCGGCGTGCGCTGCTCGAACTGTCAGGCGCATCCCTCATCCTCACGCAGCAGCGGCTGGCCGCCCCGCTGCGTGAGACCGGGGCCCGGGTCCTCCTGCTCGACGAAGTGGACGGTGCGCTCGCGTCCGCCCGCCAGGACCGCTTCCCGGTGTCCCTCCACCCGGAGCAGTTGGCCTACATCCTGTTCACCTCGGGCTCCACGGGTGAGCCCAAGGCCGTGTGCGTGCCTCACCGGGGCGTGGTCCGGCTCGTCAAGGACGCGGACTACGTCCGGATCCACCCGGACGACGTCTTCCTCCAGTTGGCGCCGCTGGCCTTCGACGCCTCGACCTTCGAAATCTGGGGCAGCCTGCTCAACGGCGCCCGGCTGGCCATCATGCCGCCCCATGCGCCGACGCTGGAGGAGATCGGCGCGGCCCTCCGCCAGCACGGGGTGTCCATCCTCTGGATGACCGCGGGCCTGTTCCGCGTGATGGTGCAGGAGCGCCTGGAGGATCTGCGGCCGGTGCGTCAGTTGCTGGCGGGCGGTGACGTGCTGCCCGTCGCCGAGGTCCACCGGGTCCTGGAGTCGCTGCCGGGCTGCCGGCTCATCAATGGCTACGGGCCCACCGAGAACACCACCTTCACCTGCTGTCATCCCATCACCCGGCGGCCCACGGGCGCGGTGCCCATTGGCCGCCCCATCTCCCAGACCCACGTCTACGTCCTGGATGCGAACCTGCGGCCCGTTCCCCCCGGCCTGGTGGGGGAGCTGTACGCGGGGGGCGAGGGCGTGGCGCGCGGGTACCTGGGCCGTCCGGACCTCACCGCGCAGGCCTTCGTGCCCCACCCCTTCAGCGACGTGCCGGGTGCGCGGCTGTACCGGACGGGAGACCTCGCGCGGTGGCTTCCGGACGGCACGCTCGCGTTCGTCGGCCGCGATGACGGACAGGCGAAGCTGCGCGGCTTCCGGATCGACCCCGGCGAAATCGAGAGCCTGCTCGCGCGCCACCCGGCCATCAGGCAGGCCGCGGTCGGGATTCGCGAGGACACCCCGGGCGACAAGCGGCTGGTCGCCTACGTCGTCCCCGAACCGGACCAGGGCCCGCCAGCGGAGGCCGTCCAGGGGCTCGTCGCGGACCACGTGTCCGGCTGGCAGAAGCTGTTCGACCAGACCATCTACGGCAACGAGCAGACCGCGCCGGATCCGCTCTTCAACACCCAGGGCTGGGTGAGCAACTACGACGGGCAGCCGCTCCCCGTGCCGCACATGCGCGTCTGGGCGGAGGACATCGTGGGGCAGGTGCGCGCGCTGCGGCCGGAGCGCGTGATGGAGCTCGCCTGCGGCACCGGCATGCTGCTCTTCCAGCTTGCGCCCCACTGCGCGAGCTACGTGGGGACGGACTTCTCTCAGGTGTCGCTGGACTACGTGCAACGACAGGTGGAGTCCCAGGGCACGCGCTTCGCGAACGTGCGGCTGGAGCGCCGGCTGGCGGACGACTTCCAGGGCATCGAGCCGGGCTCCTTCGACGCCGTCATCCTCAGCTCGGTGGTGCAGTACTTCCCGGACATCGACTACCTGCTGAAGGTGCTCGAAGGCAGCCTCCGCGCCGTGCGCGAAGGCGGCTTCATCTTCCTGGGCGACCTGCGCAACTTCACCCTGCTGGAGGCGTTCCACACGTCGGTGCAGCTTCACAAGGCGGAGCCGCACGTCGCCGCCGGGGAGCTCGCGCGGCGCATCCGCAAGCAGGTGGCGCAGGAGACAGAGCTGACGGTGGACCCCGCCCTCTTCCCCGCCCTGCGGGCCCGGTTCCCGGAGATAGGCCAGGTCCAGGTGCGGCTGGAGCGGGGGCGCGAGCAGAACGAGCTGACCCGGTTCCGCTACCACGTCGTCCTGCACCGGGGCCCCGCGGCCCGCGCGGACGCGACGCCGGAGACCCTGCCCGCGTCCGTCGGGCTCGACGCCCTGGGCGAACGCCTGCGCCAGGGAGCACCTGACGGGCTGCGCGTGCTGGGGCTGCCGAACGCCCGCCTCCAGCCGGAGCTGCGAGCCCTCCAGGCGCTGTCGTCCCCTGCCGGTGCCCGGACCGTGGAGGACCTGCGGCGCGAAGTCGAGGCCGCGCCCCGAGGCGTGGACCCCGAGGACCTCTGGCTCCTGGGCGAACAGCTCGGCTACGACGTCGCGCCGTGCTGGTCCGACGTGGAGCCGGGCCGCTTCGACGTGCTCTTCACGCGCCCGGGCCGGGCGTCGCGCTCCGCCGAACACCTGCCGCTGACGGGCGGCCCCGCGCACCCCAGGCCCTGGAGCACCTACGCCAACCGGCCGCTCCAGCCCCGGACCCATTCGCACCTCTTCCAGCAGCTCAAGGACCACCTGGAGCAGCACCTGCCGCGCTACATGGTGCCCGCGGCGTTCGTGGTGATGGACGCGCTGCCGCTCAACGCCAACGGCAAGGTGGAGCGCGCGGCACTGCCCATCCCCGAGCTGCCCCAGGCCACGAGCGAAGCGCAGGTCCTGCCCCGCGACGCGACGGAGCAGACGCTCGCCACCCTCTGGGTCGGCCTCCTCGGGCTGTCCCGGGTGGGCGTGCACGACGACTTCTTCGAGTTGGGCGGACACTCGCTCCTGGCCACGCAGTTGCTGTCCCGGATGCGGGAGCACTTCCACGTCGAGCTCCCGCTGCGCAGCCTCTTCTCCGCGCCCACCATCGCAAGGCTCGCCGTGCTGGTGGAGGCGGCCCTCCAGGAGCAGCGAAGCAGCCAGGGTGCCAGTGCCCAGGAGCCGCTGCCCACGCTCGTCGCGGACCTTGCGGGGTTGCACGAGCCCTTCGCCCTCAATGACATCCAGCAGGCCTACTGGCTGGGACGCGGCGAGGCGTTCTCCCTGGGCAATGTCGCGGCCCACGTCTACTTCGAGCTCGAGTGCGAGTCGTTGGACGTGGAGCGCTACGCCCAGGTGTGGCGCCAGTTGATCGCGCGGCACGACATGCTGCGCATGATCATCACCCCGGACGGCCGCCAGCGGATCCTCGAACGGGTGCCTTCCTTCCAGCTCGCCACCCGGGACCTGCGCGACCTGCCCGAAGCGGAGCGCGCCGCGGTCCTGGAGGACGTGCGCCAGGAGCTGTCCCACCAGGTGCTCGCGACGGACCGCTGGCCCCTCTTCGACATCCGGGCCAGCCTGCTGGGCGGGGAGCGTGTCCGCCTCCACCTGAGCTTCGACGCGCTCATGGCGGATGCCCACAGCCTCTCGCTCCTCTTCCGCGAATCCTACGCGCTCTATCGCCAGCCGGAGCGGTCCCTGCCTCCGCTGGAGGTGTCCTTCCGGGACTACCTGCTCGCGGAGGAGGCCCTGCGAGACACCAGCGCCTGGCAGCGCTCGCGGGACTACTGGTGGAACCGCCTGGACACGCTGCCCCCGGCCCCCGAACTGCCGCTGGCCAGGAACCCCGCGACGCTGGAGCAGCCGCGCTTCCAGGTGCACCAGGAGCGGCTCGCGCCCGACGTCTGGAAGCGCCTGAAGGCGCGCGGGCAGGAGGCGGGGCTGACGCCCTCCGGACTCCTGCTGGCCGCGTTCTCGGAGCTGCTCGCGACGTGGAGCCGGCGCGCGGACTTCACCCTCAACCTCACCCTGTTCCGCCGGCTGCCGCTGCACCCCCAGGTGAACGACCTCGTCGGAGACTTCACCTCGCTGGTGCTCCTGGCGGTGGACACCTCGCGCCCCGGGTCCTTCCAGGAGCGGGCCCGGGCCCTCCAGCAGCGGCTTTGGGAGGACCTGGAGCACCCCTACGTCAGCGGCATCGGCGTCCTGCGGGAGCTCAACCGCCGGCAGGGAAACCTGCCCGGCGCATCGACCATGCCCGTGGTCTTCACCAGCACGTTGGGGCTGGAGTCGCTCACGCCCGGCGCGGAGGTGTTGGAGGAGCTGGGCCGGCCGTTGTTCGCCAGCAGCCAGACGCCCCAGGTGTGGCTGGACCATGGCGTGACGGAGCGCGAAGGCGCGCTGCTGCTCATCTGGAGCGTCGCCGAGGAGCTGTTCCCCCCCGGGATGATCACCTCCATGTTCCAGGCCTACGGCGCGCTGCTGCGAAGGCTGGCGGACTCGGAGGCCGCCTGGCGCGAACAGCGACCGCTCCTGCTGCCTCCGGAGGAATTGGCTGCGAGGACGGCCGCCAACGCCACCTCGGCGCCCCTCGACGCGGAGCTCCTGCACACCCAGGTGCTCGCGCAGGCCCTGCGCACCCCCCAGGCCACCGCCCTCATCGCGCCCTCACGCACGCTGAGCTACGCGGAGCTGGACGCACAGTCGGCCCGGTTGGCCACGAGGCTTCGGGAGCAGGGCGCACGCCCCAACCAGTTGATCGCCGTCGTCATGGACAAGGGCTGGGAGCAGGTCGTGGCGGTCCTCGGCATCCTCCGCGCCGGGGCGGCATACCTGCCGCTCGATGCCCGGCTCCCGGCGGAGCGCCTGCGCGGGCTGCTCGAGGACGCCGGCGTGGAGCAGGTGGTGACCCAGCCATGGATCGCCGAACGCGCGACGTGGCCCACCACGCTCCGGACCGTGCGGGTGGATGAGGGCCTATCACGCGGCGAACACCCCTCGCTCGGAGCGCCGCTCCAGGGCCCGGAGGATCTCGCCTATGTCATCTACACCTCGGGCTCCACCGGCAAGCCGAAGGGCGTGATGATCGACCACCGGGGCGCCATCAACACGGTGCTCGACATCAACCGGCGCTTCGGGCTCGGTACCGGGGACCGGGGGCTGGCGCTGTCCTCGATGAGCTTCGATCTCTCCGTCTGGGACGTCTTCGGCGTGCTGGCGGCGGGGGGCGCGCTCGTCCTGCCCGAGTCGAATGAACACCCGGATCCGGACCACTGGGCGGAGCGCGTGGCGCTCGAGCACGTCACGGTGTGGAACTCGGTGCCCGCGCTGATGGAGCTCTACCTGTCCGCGCTGGAGCGGCGCCAGGAGCAGGCCCCCGCCTCACTGCGGCTCGTGCTGCTGAGCGGTGACTGGATCCCGCTGAGCCTCCCGGGCCGGCTCGCGGCCGTGGCGCCCGGGGCCCGGGTGATCAGCCTGGGAGGTGCCACCGAGGCCTCCATCTGGTCCATCGCCCATCCCATCGAGCACATCGACCCGGCCTGGCAGAGCATCCCCTATGGCCGCCCCCTGGCGAACCAGCGCTTCCATGTCCTGGACGCCGGACTCCACCCCCGGCCGAACGGCGTCGCGGGCGAGCTGTTCATCGGCGGCATCGGCCTGGCGAAGGGCTACTGGCGCGATGAACAGAAGACCCGCGAGCGCTTCATCGTCCATCCGGTGACAGGCGAGCGGCTCTACCGGACCGGAGACCTCGGGAGGTACGCAGCGGACGGCACGCTCGAGTTCCTCGGCCGCGAGGACGCGCAGGTGAAGGTGAACGGGTTCCGGGTCGAGCTGGGCGAGATTCGCGCGGCCCTGCTCGAACACCCGCGCATCAAGGACGCCGTCCTCACCGCCAACGGCGAGCGCTTCGAGGCCAAGAAGCTGGCCGCCTACCTCGTGCTGAAGGAAGACGGCGGACAGGCGCCCGCGAAGCAGGAGGACGCGCACGCGGGGGGCATCGCCCTGGCGGGTGGGGACCGTCCGCGCGAGGACTTCTTCCGACGCCGCAGCCACCGACGGTTCGACCCCGCCGCGCTGGAGGCGGAACAGCTCGGGCGGCTGCTGGGCGCGCTGACCGCGCACCGGGCCCCGGGGCCGCGCGGGCCCAAGTACCGGTACGGCTCTCCGGGAGAGCTCTACCCGGTGCGGACCTACGTGTTCATCAAGCCGGGCCGCGTGAAGGGGCTGTCCGCGGGCACCTACCTGCATGACGCCGCCAGCCACCGGCTCATTCCCCTCTCGGAAGGTTGGACGGGGGACTCGGACAGACCGCTGGTCGCGCCAGACAACCAACCCCTGCTCGACGGCGCGGCCTTCTGGCTGTTCCTGGTGCTGGACCGTCAGGCCAGCACGCCGAAATACGGGGACATGGCCCTGCATTACGGACTCATCGAGGCGGGTCTGATGACCCAACTGCTGGAGTTGGAGGCAGCGGATTGCGGGCTGGGGCTCTGCCAGCTTGGGAGCCTGGATGTGGAAGTGATTGGCCCCCGACTGCGGTTGGACGGGCGGCACGCCATCCTCCATTCGCTGCTCGGAGGACGGGCGCTCCCGGGGGAAGCCGTCGCGGTCGCGTCAGGAAACCTGCCGGAGCGTGCGCCCTCGACGGGGGGACTGGAGCAGGAGCTGCGCGTCTTCCTTTCCACGCGGCTGCCCGACTACATGATTCCCGCCACCTTCACTCCGATGGACGCGCTGCCTTTGACGCCCAACGGCAAGGTGGACCTCAAGGCACTGCCAGAACCTTCGCAACCGCCCTCCGCCTCGCGGGTCCGCGTCGCGCCGCGCAATGAATTGGAGGCGCGACTGGCGCAACTGCTGACCCAGGCACTGGGCATCGACAACCCTGGCGTGTACGAGAACTTCTTCGAGCTGGGCGCCCACTCGATGCAGCTTGTCAGGTACCATGAGCACATCCGCGAGGCATTGCAGCTCGACTTCCCCCTGGTGGAGATGTTCCACCATCCCTCGCTCAGCGCACTGGCGGAATTCCTGTCGCGCCCCACCGAGGGGGACCGCGACGTCGAGGCCTCCGACGAAAGAGCCGAGCGCCGCAAGCAGCTCCAGCAGCGTCGTGGCCGTCCCCGCGGCAGGTAGTGCCCGCCCCACCGTCCTTCGAGAGACGTCCGAATGAAGCCCACCTCCGTCCCCCCAGCTCCAGACCTGTCCGATGACGCTGACGCGCAGGGCCACGGCGTCGCCATCATCGGCATGGCCTGCCGCTTCCCCGGGGCGCGCACTCCGGCGGAGTTCTGGGACAACCTGGCGCGGGGGGTGGAGTCCATCACCCGCTTCACGCCCGAGCAGCTCCGGGAGGCCGGCGAGTCCGCCGAACTGCTGAAGCACCCGCGCTACGTTCCGGCCGCGCCCATCCTCGACGACATCGATCAATTCGACGCCGGCTTCTTCCGCTTCAGCCCGGCCGAGGCCCGGGTGTTGGATCCCCAGCAGCGCTTCTTCATGGAGGTCTCCTGGGAGGCGCTGGAGCACGCGGGCTATGTGCCGGAGTCCTTCCCGGGCACCATCGGCGTCTACGCGGGCTCCAGCACCAGCCAGTACGCCAGCCTCATCCGTCCGGGGAGCGCGGAGGCCGCCAACCCCTTCGCCCTCTTCGGCAACGACAAGGACTACCTGACGACGCAGTTGTCCTACCGTCTGGATTTGAGGGGCCCCAGCCTCGGAATCCAGACGGCCTGCTCCACGTCGCTCGTCGCGGTGCACCTCGCCTGCCAGAGCCTGCTCGGCGGCGAATGCGACCTGGCCCTGGCGGGCGCGGTCTCCATCAGCGTGCCCCACCTGCGGGGTTACGTGCATGAAGAGGGCAGCAGCGTGTCCCCCGAGGGCAGTTGCCGGGCCTTCGATGCGAAGGCGAACGGCACCCCCTTCGGCAGCGGGCTGGGCGTCGTCATCCTCAAGCGCCTCTCGGAGGCAATCGAGGATGGGGACACCATCCACGCCATCATCAAGGGCTCGGCGCTGAACAACGACGGAGCCCTCAAGGTGGGCTTCGCGGCGCCGGGTGGAGACAGTCAGGCGCGCGTCATCCGCGAAGCGCTGGTCGTGGCGGACTGCGAGCCCGCGTCCATCTCCTACGTGGAGGCCAATGGGACGGGCACGCCGCTGGGAGACACGATTGAAGTCTCCGCGCTGAACCGGGCCTTCGGGCTGCCCGCCACCGCGCGCGACACCTGCGCACTGGGGTCGGTGAAGACAAACATCGGGCACCTGTCGGTCGCCTCGGGCATGGCCGGGCTCATCAAGACGGTGCTGGCGCTGGAGCATCAGCAGGTGCCCGCCAGCCTGAACTTCGACAGCCCCAACCCACGGCTCGACTTCGCGCAGGGCCCCTTCTTCATCAACACCGCGCTGAAGGACTGGCCCGCCCCCCAAGGCCCCAGACGGGCCGGCGTGAGTGCCTTTGGCATTGGCGGCACGAACGCGCACCTCATCCTGGAGGAGGCGCCTCCTCCCACGGAATCCGCCCCGGCCCGGAGTCAGCAACTCCTGCTGCTTTCGGCGCGTTCAGCCCAGGCCCTGGACGCGGCCGCCTCCCGTCTGGCCACGCACCTGGAGCAACACCCCGGACTTCCGCTGGAAGGGGTGGCGCACACGCTGCACAGGGGCCGCCGCCACTTCGATCACCGGCGCGCCGTGGTGTGTGGCGACAGCCGCGAGGCAAGCCAGGCGTTGAGGCGGACGGTGACGGTCACCCGGGTGCCACCGGAGCCGCCGCAGGTGCACTGGCTGCTTCATGGCGGGGGCATGGCCGCGCTGGAACTGGGCCGAGCGCTCTACCCGGTCGAAGCACGCTTCCGCGAGGCCGTCGATCGCTGCGCGTCCATCGTCGGGCGGCTGCTGGGCCGGGATGCGCGCACGCCGTTTCTCGGGACCTCGAAGGCCGCAAGCGTGGAGCCGTGGTTCGAACACCTGGCCCCGGGCATCGTCGCCTACGGGCTGGCCCAGGTGTGGAGCGCCTGGGGCGTGCGGCCCGCGAGCATCGTCGCCTACGGCTCCACCGAAGCGGTGGCCGCCAGCCTCGCGGGGATCATGTCCCTGGAAGACGCCCTGGCGTGGACCTGCGCGCGCAACCCCGCGCTCCACGGACAACCGTCCGAACGTCCCCCGAGGCTCACGCCCCCGACGCTACCCCTGCGCATCGGCCGGCAGCGCGAGTGGCTCACCGAGGAGACGGCCACGCTTCCGGGCACCTGGGCCCGCCCCTGGGGTGAACCCAGGCCTTCGGAGGGCGACCTGCGGGCGCTCCTCCAGGAACGCCAGGGCGTCATCCTGTGCCTGGGGCCGCTCGCGGACGACGTGCGGCTCGCGGCAGAGCCCCGGCTGCTGGCCCCGTCCGCCAGCACCGCGGACCGCCACGCCGCCGAAGCGGACCTCCTGGGATGCGCGGGGCGGCTCTACGAACGGGGCCTGATGCTCGACGGACAGGCGCTGTACGCGCAAGCCGCGCCGCGCCGCCTGCCGCTGCCCACCTACCCCTTCGAGCGCCAGCGCTTCTGGGTGGAGTCTCCCCCCGCCCCCACCGCCACGGTCCCGGAGGCAGCGGTGCTCCCCTCCGTGACGTCGGGGACCCCTGTGTCCCTGCGCTTCCGTTCGCTCGCGCAGATCGAACATGCGCTCACGGTCCTCTGGAAGGATCTGCTCGGCGCCGAGCAGGTGACGCCGCGGAGCAGCTTCGCCAGCCTGGGAGGCTCATCGCTGCGCATCACGGAGTTGCAGCGAAGGCTGGGTGCCACCTTCGAGATTGAAGTCCCGCTCGCCGTGCTCATGAGGGATCCCTCCCTCGCGGAGCTGTCCGTGGCGGTGCTGTACCGATGTCTGGGCAACAGCCAGCAGGGCCTGCTCGCCCACCTGCAGGAGCTCTCGGACGAGGATGCCGAGCAGTTGCTGCACCACGGCCAAGGCCTCGAAAGAAGCCCGCGTTGAACCCCTTCCCGCGCCAGTGAGGTAGCCCACCATGACCACGAAGCGACCCAAGGCAATCCTGACCATGGATGGAGGAGGCCCCAACAACCTCCTCACCACCCTGCTCCTGCAGCGCATCGAGAATGCGCGGCCGGGGTTCCTGAAGGGGATCGACGTGATCTCCGGCACCTCCTCGGGCAGCGTGACGACGCTGATCCTCGGCGCGAGCGAGGACCGCGTGGCCGGCATCAACCAGGCCGTCAGCGTGATGAAGGACTCCACCTCCACCATCGGTCCGCACCCGCTCCCGCAGGCGCTGCTCGGGCTGACGGGGACGGCCCCCTTCATCTGTAACAACCAGGCCCAGGAGTACTTCGGCAACCTCTTCCAGGGCCTGACGATGAAGGACCTGCACCTGCCGACGATCATCCCCGCCTTCCAGCTCGACAACCAGGCCCAGTTGGAAGCCAACCGGGCCTGGCGGCCGGTGCTGCTGCACAACCTGGAGTCCATCCCGTCCGCGACGCCGGATCTGCTGGTGGTGGATGCCTACCTGCGGACCACGGCGGTGCCCATCATGATGCCGCCCTACCAGGGCTTCATCGACGGCGGCTACTTCGCGGACAACCCCGCCATGGCGGCGCTGGCCCTGGTCGTCGAACAGGCGAGGCGCGCCACCGGCAGGTCCCGGCGCAACGCCATGGGGGACGTGATGATCCTCTCGGTGGGAACGGGGAGAAACCCCCTCTACCTGGAGACGACGAAGGAGAGCGAGCCCTGGGGCTACCTCAAGTGGCTGCTGGATCCCGCCAACCCGTTCGCCGCGCTGACGGCGGTCTTCGACGGATCGCAGGAGTTCGTCGACTACCTGTGTGAGTCCCTCCTCGAACCCGAGGCCTACTTCCGGCTCGACCCCCCGCTGTCGGTCCAGATCCCGAGCCGCGACGCCCTGGCCCTGGAGAAGCACCAGCATCGCTCGCTGCTCGACAAGCTGGAGGACATCGCCATGGCGGTCCCGCTCGGGCCGGTGCTCGCGTGGCTGGACCAGGCCCAATGGTGCCGCACCTGAGCGACCTGTAGCGGGTGCCAGGGCCCCGCTCAGGGGCCCAGGCCCTGCCCCCACGGCGGAGGGCAGGTGCGCCGCACCGCGTGGAACAGGCGGTCCCTGGCGCCCCCGTGCCCGGGGGGGCCCGCAGGCGGGGTGCCCTGACGGCGCCGGACGGCCCGAAAC
>NZ_RAVZ01000265.1 GCF_003611635.1 Corallococcus terminator
CCTCTGGACCGCACCCCACCCCGAACCCACCGGAGAACAGCAGCACGAGGACCCGCACTCCACGCCACGCCGCCATCACACGCCTCCTCAGGGCAGTGCGATCCGACCGCGGACCACCGCACCTGCACTGTAAATTGATATTTTTAGTGGAACGAGCCAGCGGCCCAGACGCTGGCATCGCTCAGGAGTGTCGTGAGGTCGGCGGCGTGGATCGCCGTGTGGCGCCCGGCGAACGCGCGACCCGTCAGGCGGGCGACGTCCGCGACTTCGTACGGGAAAAGGACTTGCGCGGATTTTCAGAGGATTTCGTGTCCTCGGATGCGCTGCGTCTCGCCCTCGGAGGTGAGGCTGTGTTCAGGGGGTGGAGCGCAGGACCTTCAGGGACTCACGAAAGAGCACCTGGAAGGTGGCATCCGGGCCCAGCTTTTCGGTGACCACGTCCGCGGCCTTCTCCGCCTGGGGCTGCTTGTAGCCCAGGTTGAGGAGGGCGGAGATGAGGTCGGCCTTGGTGCCGGAAGGTGCGACGGGCGGAGGGGCGGCGGTGCCGCGCGCCACGGCTTCGGCGTGGATGTTCTTCACCTTGTCCTTGAGCTCCAGGACGAGCCGTTCAGCGGTCTTCTTGCCCACGCCGTGGATCTTCGCGAGCCGGTTCACCTCGCCGCGCGCCAACGCCGCGATGAGCTCGCCCACCTCCATGCCGGAGAGCACGCCCAGGGCCATGCGCGGGCCGATGCGCGACACGCTGTTGAGCAGCAGGAAGAGCTCCTCCTCCGGCACGGAGAGGAAGCCGAACAGGTCGAAGGCGTCCTCGCGCACCACGGTGCGGATGCGCACATCCACCGGCTGGCCCTCCGCGGGCAGCTTGCCCAGCGCGATGGCGGAGAGGTTCACGCGGTAGCCCACGCCCTGCACGTCGATGACGGCGTCCTCGGCGCTCTTCTCCAACACGTTGCCACGCAGACGGGCGATCATCGGGCCTCCGGGCGCTTGTACGCGGACGACAGCCGGTCCGCGAGCACCGACGCGGCCCCCTTGCGCTTGCCGTTCGCGGGCGCCGACGCGCGGGGCATGCCCACGCGGAAATGGTTGAGATGGCAAAGCGCGACGGCGAGCGCGTCGCTGGCATCCGCGCGCTCCAACGTCGCTTCATCCACGCCGAGCAGCGTCCGCACCATGCGCGCCACCGCGTCCTTGCCGCCCGCGCCGCTGGCGCCCACGGACTTCTTCACGCTCGCGGGGGCGTACTCGTGCACGCCCAGCCCGGCCTGCGCCGCCGCGAGCAGCGCCACGCCGCGCGCATGGCCCAGCACCAGGGCGCTGCGCGCGTTGCGGTGCGTGAAGAGCCCTTCCACCGCCACGGACTCCGGCTGGTAGCGCGCGATCGCGGCGCACAGCGCGGCGTGCAGGTCCTTCAGGCGCTCGGCCAGGGGGGCGCCTTCCGGCACCTTGATGACGCCGTGGCCCAGATGCACGAGCTTGCCCTTCTTCTCCTCCACCACCCCGAAGCCCATGAAGCGGCTGCCAGGGTCCACGCCGAGTACGCGCACCGGCCCGTTCCTTTCCCACGCGCCCGAAGAGGGGCCTTACGCGGACAGCGACTGCATCAGGGATTCGTCGATCTCGAAGTTCGCGTGCACGTGCTGCACGTCGTCGTTGTCCTCGAGCGCGTCCATCAGCTTCAACATGCGCTTCGCGTTGTCGCCTTCCACCTTCACGGTGTTCTGCGGCACGAAGGTCCACTTCTGCTCGCCCAGGGACAGGCCCGCGGCCTCCAGCTTCGAGCCCACCGCGTGCAGGTCCGCCGGAGCGGTGCGCACCTCGAAGCCGTCCGGGCCCTGGTCGACGATGTCCTCGGCGCCCGCCTCCAGGGCCTGCTCCATCACCTGGTCCTCGCTGGGGCCGGGCTTCACCACGATGACGCCCTTCTTGTGGAACATCCAGCCCACCGCGCCCTCGGCGCCCAGGTTTCCGCCGTGGTTGCTCAAGAGGTTGCGCACGTCGCTGGCGGAGCGGTTCCGGTTGTCGGTGAGGCACTCGATGATGAGCGCGACGCCGCCGGGGCCGTAGCCCTCGTACGTCACCTCCTCGTACGACGCGCCCTCCAGTTCGCCGGTGCCCTTCTTGATGGCGCGGTCGATGGAGTCTCGCGGGATGTTCGCCTCGCGCGCCTGGCCCATGGACACGCGCAGCCGGGCGTTGCCGGAGGGGTCACCGCCGCCCAGGCGCGCGGCGACGGTCAGCTCCTTGATGAGCTTGGAGTAGAGCTTGCCCTTGGTCGCACCCATCGCGGCCTTCTGGCGCTTGATCTTCGACCATCGGTTGTGACCGGACATGGCGGCGGCTTCGGCTCACTTCGGCTCGGAAGAAGGATGGACCCCGGGAGGGCCCACGTCCCCGGCCTTGTGCCCCGAGCAGGCCGCCCGAGTCAAACGCTCACGACGCCGTCGGCTCGGGGTCGGAAGCCGGCGCATCCCCCGTCAGGGGGGCGGGCTCGAACAGGCGCGGCGGGCCGGCGGACTCCCGGGCGCGCTCGCGCTCCTCCACGAGGATGGCGGGCACCAGCACGCCCAGCATGAACAACCGGGTCGCCGCCTCGTAGGCCAGCGCCTCCGGAAAGCGGCACTCCAGCAGCATCGCGCGCACGGTGCGCCGGCCGTCGAAGAGCCGCACCACCTGCTCCACGTCCTCCGGCAGCGTGGGCAGCTCGCGCGCCAGCCGGTTGAAGTCCACCGTGAGCCGCGCCGCCAGGGGCAGGCCCCGGACGCGCAGCACTTCGAAGCGCTCCAGGTCCGGCACCACCTGTTCGCACAGGTACGCGCGGTCCATGGAGAAGGAGCCCCGGTGCAGCTCCGGCCCGAACGTCACCGTGTAGCCGCCCGCGCCGAAACACAGCAGGCGCCGGAACGCGAGGCTGCCGCGCTCGCCGTGGAAGGACGCGTCCACCAGCAGGCCGTGGCGGAACGTGAAGGCGCCCGTGTCCTCGGACAGCGTCACCCGCCCCGAGCGCACGCCGGCCAGCAGCGCACGCACCAGGTGCACCAGCGGCAGCGTCCCGGAGTGCGCGTCGTAGACGTCCTCCTCGCCGCGCCGTCCCGCCTTGAGCCGCGCGAGCACCGCCACGTCCCGGGCGTCCACCGGCTCCACCAGGTATTCGTCCGCGCCCACGCCCGCGGCGAGGTCGCGGTGGAACTCCTCCTGATGACGCGCCACCAGCAACACCGGCAGGTGCTCCACCTTCGCGTCCGCGCGGAGCAACCCACAGAGACTGAAGCCGTCGCCGTCCGGCAGCTCCGCGTCGATGACCACCAGCCGGGGCAGCGCCTCCGGGGAGCCCAGTCGCGCCAGCGCGTCGCGCATGCCCTCCACGTGCACGGGCTCGAAGCCCTCCGCGCGAAGCGCCTGCATCACCGCCGGCCGGGACACCTCGCCCACCAGCAGCACGGAGCCTCCTGCCGCCTCACCCGACAGGTCGAGTGCGGAGCGACCTCCGGCGGGCGTGGCGGATGCGGAGGGGGGCGCGGCGTGCAGGTAGGCAACCATGGATTCCCTATTCTTCCAGGGAACCGAACCGAATGCACAACCTGCCCCCAAGTCCCTGGAATCGTTGGGTTTTGGCCATCGTGCTTCCCAAGCTAGGGTGCGCGCCCATGACGCGCCTCGTCCTGCTGCTGACCTTCCTCGTCGTGCCCGCCGTGTCCTCCGCCCAGGACTCCGGGCTCGCGTTCTCCAGTGATGACCCGTTGGGCTCGGTGGTGGCGCCGGTGATGCTGCCGGCGGGCGCCACGGCGCTCTATGGCTACACGGGCGCTCCGGAAGTGGGCGTGGGCTTCCGGCAGGGCATTGGCGGCTTCGAGATGGAGGCGCGAGGGCGCTTCGACTGGTTCAAGCTGGGCGCGTCGCTGGAGGTGCTGGGCCGCAAGGAGGTGCTGCGGCGGGGGGCGTTGCAGTTGGCGCCGTCGCTGGGCGTGGGCCTGGTGCTCAATTCGGGCGCCACGTACATGGACGACGACAACTTCTCTGGCGTGCTGGTGCGCATCCTGCCGGGGCTCGTCGCGGGCTACCGGGTGGCGGACACCGTGGTGCTCCTGGGCCTGGTGGACCTGCCCATCGACCTGGGGCTCACGGGCGACAAGCAGCGGCGCTTCCAGGCCCTGGGCGGTGCGGGCGTGGAGGTGTACCTGGGCAGCGGGCTGTCGCTGCTCGCGGCGGGACAACTGGGCGTGGAGACGTTCCAGGAGCGTGCCGGCGCGGGACATACGCGGCTGGGTTTCAACGCGCGCGTGGGATTGGGCACGCGGTTGTTCTGACAACCCGCGGAGTCAGTTCCCCTGCCTAAAAATCCGGCAGCGGGCTCTGGCGGGGCGTGCCCATCAGCTCCAACGCGCGCACGGCGACCCGGGTGAGCGTCTGCGCGCACGGCTCGCAGCCTCCGCCACAGCACGAAGGCCAGCGCCCTTCCGGGTCGCGCAACAGCGGGCGCACGCTGGACTGGTAGTAGCTGGGGAGCGCGTTCTCCTCGCTCGCGCGCAGCAGCGCTTCGTCGAGGGGCAGGGGCGTGGCGGCGGGGACGTCGGACACGCCCGTTTCATACCAGCGCCCCAGGGGGCTCGCACACCCGGAGCCGCCAGGACGGCTGTTCGGAGCGATGAGGTCCGCGCGGACGCCGCGTTCAGAGCAGGGACGTCTGGGCGGGAGCGTCGGGCGCGGGGCCGTCCGCGGGCTGGCAGTGCGCGCACCAGTGCGTGTTGCGGCCGCCGATTCGCAGGTGCGACACGGGCGTGGTGCAGCGAGGACACGGCGCCCCCGTCCTGCCGAAGATGTTGCGCCGGTGCAGCGCCTTGCCCTGCACGCCGAACAGGTCGCGCTGCGTGCCGCGCAGCCGCAACCCCTCTTCCAGCACGTCTCGGATGCCCCGGTGCAGCTTGATGACTTCAGCGGGTGACAGCGATGAGGCCAGCCGCCGGGGGTCGATTCCCGCGGCCCACAGACTCTCGTCCGCGTCACGGTTGCCCAGCCCCGCGAGCACGCGCTGGTTCAAGAGCACCGTCTTGAGCGGACTGCGCCGACGGCGAAGCTGCTGGGCCAACAGTTCCGGGGTGAAGGTGTCATCGAGCGCCTCCGGCCCCAGCTCCGCCAATTTCAACTGCGAGGTCAGCATCTGCGTGGGTCCCAACGCCACGCGCGCGTACCCCAGCGTGTCGGTGAGTTGCAGCTCCTCGTCGCCCTCCAGCGTGAAGACGACCAGCGTCGCCGGCGGCCGTTCACTGCCCGCGGGCCGGAGCGCCAACTCTCCCCACAGCATGAAGTGCAGCGCCAGCGTCTGCCCGTCATCCAGCGTGAGCAGCATGAACTTGGCGCGGCGGTCCGCCGACAGCACCCGCCTGCCCCGCAGGTTCTGGATGAAGTCCTCTGGCGAGGCGAAGCGCACCGCCGAAGGCACCAACACCTGCGCGTCCACGAAGCGGCGGCCCACCACGGCCTGCTTCAAATCGCGGACGATGATTTCGACCTCAGGGACTTCCGCCACGCGTGAATCCTCCCCCACGAGTCACCAACGTAGGAAGGCCTCCACGTAACGTCACGGGTTGTCCCCCGCTCGGGAGGACACCTCGTCCGTCCGCCGGGCAGCCGGTCGAACGAGGCCCTGTCACGACTCAGCCGCGCACCGTCACCTCGCACACGTCGCGGGCCACCTCGCGGACGTCGAAGTTCACGTCCAGGAAGTGCGCCATCGTCTCGCGTTGCGTGTGCGCGTGAGCATCCAGCGCCAGGGTGCGGAAGCCGCCGCCCTTCGCCAGCGCGAGCAGCAACAGCAGTTGGTCGCACAGGTGCTCGCCCACGGGGACTTCGGCGTCCAGGTAGCGCTTCACCTCGGCGGCGACCTCCTCGCCCACCAGCTCCGCCCGCTTGCCGCGCTCGCCGAAGCCGGTGAACACCTCCGTCACGTGCTCGCTCTCCACCTCCACGCGCAGCACGTTGCCTGGACCGAAGGCGCGCTTGAGTTCCTCCGGACGCTGCTGGTCCTCCCGCAACTTCAGCACGCCCGCCACGGTCTCCAGCTCGCGTCGGGCCACGTCGAAGGGGATGGCCGCCACCTGGGCCACCGCCTCGCGACGCAGCACGCGGCCTCGCTCCATCAGGTGCAGCGGCTGCAACTTCGCCGGCTGGATGTTCACGCGGAACTTCCCACCGCCGGCCGGATAGAAGCCGGGACGATCCAGCACCACCTCCACGCGCGGGCCCATGCGGTTGAGCAGCGGCAGGTACGTCTTCTCCAGGAAGTCGAACGGCGGCGCAGCCGGGTTGTGCGTCCCGCCTTCCAGCATCAGCGTGGACGGACCTTCGGCGTGCAGGAGCGCGGGCAGCACCGTCTGGAGCACCAGCGTCGCGCTGCCCGCCGAGCCCACCGCGAAGTGGTAGTTGCCCGCCGTCAGCGCGCGCGGATGGAAGGACAGTTGCTTGGAGCCCAGCTCCGCGCCCGTCACCTCCGCGGCGCCCACGGCCTCCGCGGCCTTCAGCGCGGTGAGGTGCTGGCGCAGCAGGCCCGGCTTGGCGCGACCTGCGCGCACGTTGACCATCTCGAACGGAGTCCCCGTCACCAGCGACAACGCCAGCGCGGTGCGCAGCACCTGGCCCCCCCCCTCACCCTGTGAACCATCGATGCGAACCATGTGCGTCGTGCTCCTTCGTGGCGCTCGCGGACGAGCACAGCATCCCATCCCTGATAAAAAATAGCGGCGCCCGCTCCCCCACCCTTAACGGCCCTTTCGGGACCTCTTGGGGGGAACGGGCGCCTCGGCGTCTTCATCCCGGCATGGGTACCTCGGCTGGACGGCGGGTGGGACCAACCACGTCGGCTATCCCTTCACGCACACCACCTGCTTGAGCGTGTGGACGACCTCCACCAGGTCCGCCTGCGCCGCCATCACGGCATCAATGGGCTTGTACGCAGCCGGCGTCTCGTCGATCACGTCCACGTCCTTGCGGCACTCCACGCCTTCCGTCGCCTTCGCGTGGTCTTCCAGCGTGAAGCTCTTCTTCGCCGCGGCGCGCGACATCACGCGGCCCGCGCCGTGGCTGCACGAGTGGAAGGCATCCGCGTTTCCCTTCCCGCGGACGATGTAGGAACGCGCCCCCATGCTGCCGGGGATGATTCCCATGTCGCCTTCACGCGCCCGCACCGCGCCCTTGCGGGTCACGAAGCAGTTCTTTCCGAAGTGGTTCTCGCGCGAGATGTAGTTGTGGTGGCAGTTCACCGCCGACTCGGACAGCTCGAACGCGGGCAGTTCACCGCTCGCCTTCAGGGCCTGCACCGCCGAGTGCAGCATCAGCTCGCGGTTCATCTTCGCGAAGTCCTGCGCCCAGCTCACCGCGAACACGTAGTCATCGAAGTGCTCCGTCCCCTCCGGCAGGTACGCCAGGTCCGCGTCCGGCAGGTGGATGAAGAAGCGCTGCATGTCCTTCTTCGCCAGTTCGATGAAGTGGCTTCCGATGCGGTTACCCACCCCGCGCGACCCGGAGTGCAACATCAGCCACACGCCATCCGACTCATCGATGCACAGCTCGATGAAGTGGTTACCGGTTCCCAGCGTTCCCAGGTGACCCAACTGCGGACCCCGGCCGATGTGCGGATGCTTCGCGACGATCTGCTCGTATCCCTTCACCAGCTCCGCCCACACGGCCTGATGCGCCGCGGGAGCATCCTTCCAGGCGCCACGGTCGTTACGGCCGCCGTTGTCGGTACGGCCGTGGGGAACCGCCGCCTCGATGGCCGAGCGAACCCCGCGCAGCGAGTCCGGCAACTGCTCCGCGCGCAGCGTCGTGCGCACGGCGATCATCCCGCATCCGATGTCCACGCCCACCGCCGCCGGCACCACCGCGCCCACCGTGGGCACCACGCTCCCGACCGTCGCGCCATAACCGCGGTGCACGTCCGGCATCACCGCGACCCACTTGTGGATGAAGGGCAGGCCCCGGAGGTTGCGAAGCTGCTGCTTCGCCTCGTCCTCGAACGGCACCCCCACCGTCCACGCCTTGATGGGGCGACCCGCCTCGTCCGACAGCACTTCGTAGTTCGTGTTCTCGCGGTTCATGGCCTGCACCTTTCGGTCGTTCGACCGGGCTCTTTCGTCCCGGTCACGTGGGGGAGCTAGAGCAGCCGCCGTGCCAACGCTGTTTCCGGGTGAGGCCCCCGGGCGGGGGTGGAAATCCCTATCCCATGAGATAAATACCTATCCTGATGGCTCAAAAAGCGAAGGCGCGCCGGACGGTCGTGTTCGGGATGCTGGGGACGACGCTGGACACGGGGTCGGGGACCCACCGGTGGACGCGCTGGCGGCCCACGGTGGCGCTGTGCCAGCAGGAGGACCTGGTGGTGCACCGGCTGGAGCTGCTGCACCCGCCTCGCGCCGCGTCCATGGCCACGGGGATTCAAGAGGACATCGCCCAGGTGTCACCGGAGACGGAGGTGCGCCTGACGTCCCTTCCCATCCGCGACCCGTGGAACCTGGAGGAGACGTACGGCGCGCTGCTGGACCACGTGCGCGCGCACCCCTTCCATCCGGAGGAAGAGGACTACCTGGTGCACATCACCACGGGCACGCACATCGCGCAGATCTGCATGTTCCTCCTGGTGGAGAGCCGGCTGATTCCGGGGCGGCTGGTGCAGACGTCGCCGGGAAACGGGGGGAAGCGGTCGGCGACGGGCTCGCACGCCATCATCGACCTGGACCTGTCGAACTACGACACGCTGGCCGCGCGCTTCCGGCAGCAACAGCGCGAAGGCCTGTCCTTCCTCAAGTCCGGCATCGACACGCACAACGCCGCGTTCAACCGGCTCATCGAGCGCATCGAACAGGTGGCGGTGCAGTCCCGCGCGCCGCTGTTGCTGACGGGGCCCACGGGCGCGGGCAAGTCGCAGCTCGCCCGGCGCATCTACGCGCTGAAGAAGGCACGCAACCAGGTGGCGGGGCCCTTCGTGGACTTGAACTGCGCCACGCTGCGCGGCGACGGCGCGATGTCCACGCTCTTCGGCCACGTGAAGGGGTCCTTCACGGGCGCGGTGGGCGACCGGCCCGGACTGATGCGGCAGGCGCACGGGGGCGTGCTGTTCCTGGATGAGATTGGAGAGCTGGGCGCGGACGAGCAGGCCATGTTGCTGCGCGCGCTGGAGGACAAGCGGTTCTTGCCCGTGGGCGCGGACAAGGAGGTGGAGAGCGACTTCCAGCTCATCGCCGGCACGAACCGGGACCTCCAACTGGACGTGGAGCGTGGGCGCTTCCGCGAGGACCTGCTCGCGCGCATCAACCTGTGGACCTTCCGGCTGCCCGCGCTGCGCGAGCGCCCGGAGGACATCGCGCCCAACCTGCTCTTTGAATTGGATCAGGCGTCGCAGGCGCTGGGGACGCGGGTGACGATGAGCAAGGAGGCCCAGGAGCACTTCCTGCGCTTCGCCACGTCGCCGGAAGGACGGTGGAACGGCAACTTCCGCGACCTCAACGCGGCCGTGCTGCGCATGTCCACACTGGCCAATGGCGGCCGCATGACGCGAGAGGTGGTGGACGAGGAGCTGGAGCGGCTGCGCTCTCAGTGGCGGCCAGCGGGGGCCGCGATGTCGGGCGCGGAGGACGTGCTGGCGGAGGTGCTGGGGCCGGTGCGCGCGGCGGAGCTGGACCGCTTCGACCGCGTGCAGTTGGCGGACGTGGTGGGCGTGTGTCGCTCCGCGCGCTCGCTGTCGGACGCGGGCCGGGCGTTGTTCGCGCAGTCACGAGCGCAGAAGAAGAGCGTCAATGACGCGGACCGGCTGCGAAAGTACCTGACGCGCTTCGGGCTCACCTGGGCGGACGTGAGCGGGCGCGGAGGGCAGGACGCGGACTGACGCGTGCTCAGCGGTCGGACGCACCTGAGCGGACGCGAGGAGCGGGGCGCTCACTGACGCGCGCTCAGCGGAAGTGCTCCTTCAAGGCACGACACCGTGCCGTGCTCTGTGCCTCGTCGGGCACGACCGCGTCGCCGCGCGCGGATGCAGCCACCGGCACGGGAGCACCGGGCGCCTCCCGAGCATCCGCCGCTTGCAACCACGCGGCGGGCACCATGCACTCGACGGAGAGCGGCCCCTGGAACGTGCCGGACAGTCCTGCCTCCTCCGTCCGCACCGTGCCGCGCACCTCACGTCCGGTGACGTCCAGCTCCAGGGTCCCATCGTTCGCGAGCATCGGCGGACCCGACGGTGCTCGACGCTCCGCGGACGCCATCCCCACCCGCAGGGGCGTCGTCGTCAGCCGGGCCGTGGCGTGCTTCTGCTTCGGGAACGTGGGCGCCACCGGAACCAGCACCGCCCAGCTCCGCCCATCCCCTGCTTGCGCGCTCAACGCGACCTCCAACGTCGCGGGCGCGTCCCCTTCCTTGAACGTGGCGATGAGCCGCACGGAGGGGGCCTCGAAGGTACCCGCGTCCGTCCTCACCGTGACCGCACCCGGCGGTTGGGGCTGCTCGGGCGCCTTCAGGGCCGTGGACTTCGAGGGAGACACCGGCGCGGCCGTGAGCAGCTCCGGCGGCCTCCCCCGCTCCTCCTTCGGCTTCGCGCAGGCCCCGACGAGCAGCAGCGCCATCAGGACCCCGGGCCTCATGCTCAGCACCCCACCCGCAGGAGCATCGCGCTGACGGTGGTGTTGTCGTTCTCTCGCAGCTCGTCCACGACTCCCGCCGGATCCAGGTCCACGTAGACGTAGTACGTGTTGAAGGGAAGCCCCGCCGGCACCGTGAAGCCCAGCGTGTAGGTGCCCTCCGCGAAGGCCGCCATCGAATGGTTGAAGGTGGCCACCACGTTCGTGGACTCGCTGTACCCGAGCGGTGGCGCCGTCGGGCTCAGGCGCACGCGCATCGAATAGGACCCCGTCGCCGCGTTGCCCATGTTGCCCACGTAGAACTTCACGCTCGTCGCCGTGTTGCGACACACGGACCGGGTGAGCGCGGGATCCAACGTCTGCGCCACGTCCCCCACCACGCCCATCGCGGACGGCAGCAGGTTGGGCTTCGTCAGCGAATAGCCATACAGGTCGCGCATGCCCTGCGCGTTCGTCGGCCACAGCGTGGAGGACTCGTAGCCTCCCGTCACCAGGTGCGGCGGCGACGTGCGCAGGATGCTGTGCCCGCCCTCGTGCTTGAAGCCGAAGAAGTGCCCCGCCTCATGCACGAAAGTGCTCCGGCCCGACGTTCCGAAGGCATTGCCGGTGCGCGGCGTGAAGTCCAGGTCGCTGGCGATGCAGACGTCCGCCTCGTCGATGCCGTTGCTCCCGATGAAGCACACGCCCACCGTGGAGTACGTCACGCCGTTGTTCCCGTCGATGGCCGCCCGGTCACACAGGCCCAGCTCGTTCTGACCGTCGCTGTGATCCAACGCGCAGTCCGTCACCGGGTTCACGTTGAAGCCCGCGACGAGGTGCGACAGGTCGTCCCACTGCCGCAGCCCGTTCCAGTAGGCCGTGTTGACGTTGCCGGTGTCCGGGATGCTGCACCGGTTGCGGTACACGACCGGGCCGCTGTACCACTTCACCGGCGAGCCATTGCACGTGTCCCAGGACGCGGCCTGCACCTCCAGGCCCCCCAGCGCCAGCACCGCGACGAAGCCCGCGATTCTTGTGGTGTTCATGGCGAACCTCCTCACGGCTGGCCGGGCGGAATGTCCCGCTCGGGCTGGGATGAAGTGAAGCCCGGCACCGGGACCTGCCCAGACGCAGGGGCCACCGACACGGACCGCGCCGACGCGGTGGCGACCGGCTCCTCGCGGAACACCCCCGTCACGCCGAGTCCCCGCGCACGCAGGTGGTTCTGGAGCAGCGACACGAACGCCTCACGCCCCAGCGCGTCCGGAAGCCCCGCGACCTCCACGCCCGCGCGCAAGGCCGGACGCGCGCCCGAAAGGTCCACCGTCTCGAACACCGGCGCCGTCTGCCGCACGCCCGCGGACCCCAGGCCGGACACGAGTCCGCCCTCGGCGCCCACGAGCACCTCCCGCCCGCCCACCGACTCCACCCGGAAGGCCTGCCCGTCCAGCACCGGCGACAGGCTCCATCCCGTATTGCGCAGGAACACCACGTAGCGCGCGCCCCGGACGAAGCGCGGCACATGGCTGACCACGAGCTGACGTCCGTCCGGCAGCAACCCGCCCACCTGCTTGAGCCGCAACTCCCCGGGCACGTCGCCCAGGTGCGCCCGCACGTTCCCCAGCGTCACCACCGTCCACGGGCCCGTGCGCGGGGAGTACTCGGAGCGCAGGTCGGTGACCTCTCCCTCCACCACCGCGGCCGTCTGGTCGACCAGGCTCAACAGGCTGTCCACCGCGTGCGGTGGCCGGAGCGCTCCCTCCGCGACCAGCGGGCGCTCCTGTCGTGCGGAGGCCTCCGGAGCCGCGTCGTCTCCGACAGGAGAAGCGCACCCCGCCGCGCCACACAGGAGCGCCAGCGCGAAGCGCATCCCGCCCCTCCGTCCGAATGTCGTCCATGGCCTGCCCACGCGCATCACGTCCGCTCCCTTCGTGTCGTCAGTGGATGAGATAGAAGGCGTCCTGCCGGGGTACGAAGAACTTCCAACCTTCGTCCGTCAGGTACGCCGGATCTTCCTGCATCACCGCCACCTGTTGCCCACCCCACTCTGGCACGGCGGTGACGGTGTTGAGCTCCACGGCCAGGTACGAGCCCTTGCGCAGCACCCGGGGCGCGTCCTGCCGCGAGGCCGCGCGAAAGTCGATGGAGGCCCCCAGTGCATGCCCCTGCGCCCCCAGCGGGTGGCTGTACACCTTGGCCTCGATGCCCTTCTCCTTCATCTCCGCCATCGTCGCGTCGTAGACGTCCGCGGACGAGCGCCCCGGCCGCGACGCGCGCAGCATCAGCGCGTCCTGGAGCGCCTGCGTGTTCGCCAGCGCGCGCTTCAGCCCCTCCGGCACATCCTTCTCTCCGTCCCGCAGCACGTAGGCCATCTTCTGCCAGTCCGTGTTCAGCCCCAGGGCCGTGACGCCGAAGTCCACGTGCACCAGGTCCCCGCGCTGGATGACCACCGACTCGTCCGCCACCGCCAGGAACCCGCGCGAGAAGCCGTCCTTCATCCCCTGCCGCTGCACTCGCAGGTCCGGTTCGAACCACGTGGTGACGCGTGCCTGCCACAGGGCGTCATAGAGCCAGCGGCGCACGTCGCCCACCGTCGTCTTGCCCGGCACCACCACCTCGTTGGAGAGCGCCCGCTTCACCAGCGACTCCGTCAGCACCACCAGGTCGCGGTACGGCGCGAACTCACCGGGCAGCCGCGTGTCCAGGTACTCCTCGATGAGCGGCGCCGCGCTCACGAAGCGCCCTTGCGCCTGGGCGCCCAGCGCCTCCACCAGCCACTGGTAGGAGTCATGCGTCAGGCTGCGCGTCACCCCGCGCTTGCCGCCCATGCCCAGCGCGATGGCGCGCGGGTGGTACTTCGCCTCCAGCTCCGCGAGCACCTCCTGCGGCTTGCGGCTCTCTTCGGGCCGTTCGAAGAAGCGCGTCACCGCTTCCGTGGCGTAGCCCGTCAGCGCGACCTTCTTCAGACCCGCGTCGCCCGCGTCCACGAAGACGAACACGTCGCGGTTGCCCGCGTAGGGCAGCGGCGGCGCCACCCAGCCCGTCAGCGGGTCGTCGTGGAACTCCTCGTTGACCACCACCCACATGCCCACGCCGTGACGGCGCATCATGTCGAGCAGCAGCCCATGGCGCTCCGCAAGCCACGACGCGCGCAGGGCCAGCGCCTGGGACGGTGTCGGCACCAGGCCAGCGGGTTCGGAAGCGGGGGCTCGGACGGGGGCGGTGGCGCAGGCCATCCAGCACCCCAGCAGGGGCCACAGGGCCACACGTGGGCACTTCATGTCGGGAACTCCAGGTCGGGATGAGGGCCTAGGAGCGTAGCGCGCTCAACCGAAGTCCTCCGCCCCCGGAACCATCAAGGCTCCGGGAGCGAAGGACCTGGGGCGCAGCCTGCTTGTTCACCGGCTCGGGTCTCCCCGCTCCCTCGCACTTCCGGGTCCCGTCCCCCCCGGTCCGGGACACCGGGATCCGCCCAGATCGTACTGGCTGGCGAATCCGCTGGAAGTGGGCGGCCCTCCCCCGAAGGCCGCCGTGGAGCACGAACGCCCAACCGCGCGCGCGCCGTACTTCAGTAGCTGGCGACCCACTCCAGGTCGCTTTCCTCGAACTCGAAGTCGACGGTCGACTCCTTCGCTTCCCCCCCGGGCCCCTGGAATTCCCGGGCCTCGCCC
>NZ_RAVZ01000266.1 GCF_003611635.1 Corallococcus terminator
GAGGTGCTCGGGCCCTCTCACGTGGGTCCGTCGCTGATGGTGCACGGCCGGGCCGCGTTCGTCCTGGTGGGCGGTGCGCGCTGGGGCGCGGACGTGCTGATGCGCGAGCCGCGCGCGCTGCCGGAGGCGTGGCGCCGGGCCGTGTGTGAAGCCGTGCCCATGGCGGCCCCGGCGGAAGTGCCCTGCCAGATGCGCGAGCAGGTGCTTGTTCTCAATCCGTTCATGGACATGTTGCGCCGCTGGCTGCGTCCGGCCAACAGCCAGGCGGGTGTGTCGCCGTCGCGCTAGGCCGCACCCTCCACCCCGCCTCGTCCACTGGAGCACCGTCCTCATGAACGCCGAACCGTACTCGCCGGCCATGGCCCGCCCTCGCCGTGTGATGGTGCTGGGGCTGGCGGCCCTGACCACGGGGTTCGCCTCCGTGGAGATGCACCGGCTGCTCAGCGCCCGGGGCACCACGGTGCCGGAAGTGTTCGTGCTGATGCTGTTCACGCTGTGCTTCGCGTGGATTGCCTTGTCGTTCTGGGGCGGCGTCGCGGGCTTCGTACAGCTCGTGTCGAAGAGCCGCGTGCCGGGCCTGCGCTGGCCCACCGAAGCGGAGGCCGCGGGTCCGCTCACGCGCCGCACCGCGGTGGTGATGCCGGTGCACAACGAGGATCCGGCGTCGGTGTTCGCGCACGTGCAGGCCACGTACGAATCCATCGCGGCCACCGGACACCTGGACGCGTTCGACTTCTACGTGCTCAGTGACTCCACGCGCGCGGAGGCGTGGGTGGCGGAGGAGCTGGCGTGGTCGGAGCTGTGCCGCCGCGTGGGCGGGCAGGGCCGTATCTTCTACCGGCGCCGCTCCGACAACACCGGCAAGAAGGCCGGCAACCTGGCCGAGTTCTGTGAGCGCTGGGGCCGCCGCTACGACTACCTGCTGGTGCTGGACGCCGACAGCCTGATGGCGGGCGACAGCGTGGTGAGCATGGCCCGGCTGATGGAATTGAACCCGGGCGCGGGCATCCTCCAGGTGCCGCCGCAGAACGTGGGCCGCTCCACGCTGTTCGCGCGCCTGCAGCAGTTCGCCGGTCGCATCTACGGCCCCATCGTCGCGGCGGGCGCGGCGGCGTGGCAGTTGGGGGACTCCAACTACTGGGGCCACAACGCCATCCTGCGCATGGCGCCCTTCATCGAGCACTGCGGCCTGCCGGTGCTGCCCGGACAGCAGCCCTTTGGCGGCCACATCCTCAGCCACGACTTCGTGGAGGCGGCGCTGATGCGGCGCGCGGGCTACACGGTGTGGCTGGTGCCGGAGCTGGGGGGCAGCTACGAGCAGCCGCCGCCGGACCTGCTCGCGTACGCGCAGCGCGACCGCCGCTGGTGCCAGGGCAACCTCCAGCACCTGGGCCTGGTGATGGCGGGCGGCCTGCACCCGATGAGCCGGGCGCACTTCGTGATGGGCGTGATGTCCTACGTGGCGTCGCCCCTGTGGCTCATCTTCCTGCTGTCGGGCCTGTTCGCCGCGCTGCATGAGTGGTTCTTCGCGCCCACGACGTTCGTGGACTTCCAGTCCACGCTGCCCGGAGGGGACGCGTTCGACACGGCGGGCGCGCTGCGGCTGATGGTCCTGTCGCTGGCGATGCTGTGGATCCCCCGCCTGATGGGCCTGGGGCTGGTGCTGGCCGACCGCGCGGAGGCGACGCGCATGGGCGGCCGCTTCAAGCTCGCGCTGAGCGTCCTCTTGGAGGGCGTGGTGTCCACGCTGATGGCGCCGGTGATGATGCTCTTCCAGTCGCACTTCGTGTTCGGGACGCTGTTGGGCTACCGGGTGTCGTGGTCCAGCCAGCAGCGCGAGGACACCGACCTGCCGTGGTCGGAGGCCTTCCGTCGGCACAAGTGGCACATGGCGGTGGGCGTCGTGCTCGCGGCGCTGACGGTCGCGGTGGCGCCGGGGATGCTGGCGTGGTTGTCGCCCGTCATCATGGGGCTGTGGCTGGCCCCGGCCATCTCCGTGTTCACCGCCCGCGCGTCGCTGGGCCTGTGGGCGCAGCGCCGGGGCCTGTTCCTCATCCCCGAGGAAGTGACGCCTCCTTCCGTGCTGGTGCGCGCGCAGGAGCTGTCGGAGGAGGGGATGGAGCCGGTGGACGACGCGCTGGACCATGTGCTCTCGGATCCGCGGGCGCACGCGCTGCACCTGGCCCTGCTGGAGGCCCACCCGACGGTGGGGGTCCCCGTGGCGCTTGCGTCCGCGCGGCGCAAGCTGCTGGCGGGCGCGATGGAGCCCCTGTCCCCGCAGGAGAAGTCCGCGGTGCTGCTGGATGCGCGCACGCTGTCCGAATTGCGCGGTCGCCGGCTGGGCGCACGAGCCTGAGGCCGTCCTCCTGGCGCCCGTCTTCCTGGCGCCTGGGGGAACAGTCATCGCGGTTGCGCCGGGGCGGCCTTCGCCCTAGACGCAGCCTTCATGACCCGAGCCTCTTCCCTCGCCGCGCTCGCGCTGTTCGTCTCGCCGCTCATCCCCCTGGGGGCCTTTGCCGCCGAGGCTCCCGTGTCCGAGGGAGATCGGTGGTGGAAGCACATCGAGATCCTCTCCAGTGACGCGATGGAAGGGCGCGACACGGGCAGCAAGGGGTACGAGACCGCCGCGGGCTATGTCTCCAAGGAGCTGGCCTCGCTGGGCGTGAAGCCGATGTTGAAGACGGGCTTTCTCCAGCCCATGGCGTTGCGGTCGCGCCGGATCGTGGAGGCGAAGTCCAGCGTCGCGCTCGTGCGCGGCGGCCAGACGCTGCCCCTGGTGCAGGGCGAGGACGTGATGCTGTCCGCGCGGCAGGGCGACAATGGCACCGTGGACGCGCCCCTGGTGTTCGTGGGGTACGGCCTGTCCATCCCGGAGAAGGGCTACGACGACTTCGCGGGCCTGGACCTCAAGGGCAAGGTTGTGGTGCTGCTCCAGGGCGGACCCTCGAACATCCCGGGGCCGGTGAAGTCCCACTTCTCTGCGTGGTCGGAGCGGGTGAAGGTGCTCAAGAGCGCCGGGGCGGTGGGGTTCGTCTACCTCCAGAACCCCAAACTGCTGGAGCTTCCCTGGGAGCGGATGGTGGCGGCCAGCAGGAATCCCACGGTGCTGTTCGCGGATCCTTCGCTCAACGACTCGGGCGGCTTGAAGGTGGCGGTCGTCACGAACGTGGCCCATTCGCAGAAGTGGTTCGAGGGCGCTCCGCACACCTACGAGGAACTGGTGGCGCTGGCCAACGCGGACCAGCCGCTGCCGAAGTTCGACCTGCCCGCGCGCCTGAAGGTGAAGCTCGCCCTTGAGTCCAAGCCGCTCAAGTCGATGAACGTGGTGGGCGTCATGCCCGGCTCCGACGCGGTGCTGGCGAAGGAGTACGTGGTGCTCACCGCGCACCTGGATCACGTGGGCATCGGCGATCCGGTGAAGGGCGACCGCATCTACAACGGGGCCATGGACAACGCCTCCGGCGTGGCGGCGCTGCTGGAGGTCGCGCGGGCGCTGCGCGAGCAGCCCCAGAAGCCGAAGCGCTCGGTGCTGTTCGCGCTGACGACGGGCGAGGAGAAGGGCCTGCTCGGGTCGAAGTACTTCGCGTCCCGGCCGCCGGTGCCCATCACGTCCATGGTGGCGGACCTGAACCTGGACATGTTCATGCCCCACTGGCCGTTCACCAGCGTGGTGGCCCACGGCAAGGACGAGTCCACGCTCCTGGCGTCGCTCTCCGACGTGGCCGCGAAGCAGGGCGTGCGGGTGCTGGCGGATCCGGAGCCGGACCGCAACCTGTTCGTGCGCAGCGACCAGTACTCGTTCATCCGCGAAGGCGTGCCCGCGCTGTTCTTCAAGTTCGGCTACACCCCGGGCTCCGAGGAGCACAAGCTCTTCAAGCAGTGGCTGGCCGAGCACTACCACGCCCCGTCGGATGACCTGTCCCAGCAGCCCGTGGACCGCGAGGGCGCCGCGCGCTTCATCACGTTCCTGACCGCCATGACGCGCGCGGTGGCGGATGCGCCCGACCGTCCGCGCTGGAACGACGACAGCTTCTTCCGCCGCTTCGCGAAGCCGGTGGCGGAGCCCGCGAAGGTCCCGACCGCGAAGCCGTAGGGCAGGGCGCCTCGGGTGGCTGGGGCAGGGGCTTCAGGCGTCCTGGAGTGACTCGGTGGCGCCGAGGTGGGACTCCAGGAAGCGCAGCGCGCTGCGGATGTCCGACGACGCCGTTTCGCGCGGCGCGTTCCGGGCCGCCTCCATGCGCCGGTGGGCCGCGCTCCGGGCTTCGTGCCCCACGATGCTGTCCGCCGGGGCGGCGCTGGCCTCGGCCAGGTCCAGGGCGGCGCGCAGCAGGCTCACGAGCTGGCGCAGGCTGGGGTCCTCGCGCAGTTCGGGCGCGGCCTCCAGCTCCGCGAAGCACTGGCGGGAGGTCCGCAGCTCACCACACGCGGCCTCCAGCGCGGCACGGTGCGCGATGAAGCGCAGGGCCTGCCAGCGGGACGTCCGCCCCAGGATGGTCACCGCTTCGCCCAGGGCCGCGCGGGCCTGCTTCCAGTCACCTCGCGCGAGCGACGCGCGCCCCAGCTCTCCCAGGGCCGTGCCCTCCAGCAGGCGCTGTCCCATGATGCGCGAGGTGCGCACCGCGGACTCCAGGTGTTCGCACGCATCCGTGACGCCGCCCGCGTCCAGCAGGTAGCAACCCAGGTTGAGCCGCGCCAGGGCCTCGCCGGTGCGGTCCTCCACGCTGGATGCGCGGGCCAGGGCCTCGCCCAGCAACATCACCGCTTCGCCGTCGTCGCCCGCCTCGCCAATGGCCACCGCGCAGTTGGTGAGGAAGCCCACCTCGAACGTCACGTCGCCCACCTCGCGGAACAGCGCCAGCGACGCGCGCAGGTGCGGAATGGCCGCCTCCGGGCCGCGCCGCACCTGTTCGACGAGGCCCAGGTTTCCCACCGCGTACGCCTCCAGCCAGCGGTCGCCCTCCGAGGCGAGTGCCTGCGCGTCGTGCATCAGCGTCCACGCGGACGCCACGTCCCCGGCATGGCGGGCGACGATGGACAGGTCCACGAGCACGCGCTTCTCCGCCGCGACCTCGCCCAGCGCGTGGAAGACGGTCCGCACGTGCTCCAACGCCCGGCGCGCCGCTTCCGGCTGGCCCGCATCCAGGTACGCGCGGCCCATCACCGCCAGCGCCTCCGCGCGCTTCAGCGGCGCCACCGGTACATGGGCCGACGCCTCCAGGGCCCGCTCCAGACGCTCCAGCAAGAGGCCCACCGGCCCGCGCGTGCGCGCATCCGGCTCCAGCGACACCAGCGTCTCCAGCGCGCGGCCCAGCGACTCCGCGGTCGCCGGCCGCACCGCCATCGCGTTGTCGCACGCGGCCAGCAGGTTCTCCCGCTCCAGGGCCAGGCGGCGCAACGCCGTGGCCCCTCCCGTGCGTTGGACGCGCTCCCGCAGCCGGCCCGCGAGCTGGAGGTAGGTGTCCGCGTGCCGGGCCTCGCAGGCCGCCTCGTCACCGCGCTCGCGCAGGCGCAGGGCCGCGTACTCGCGGATGCTCTCGTACAGGCCCAGGCGCAGGAATCCTCCGGGCGCTCCGACCTCCCGTGCGCACAGGAGCGAACGGGCGCGCAGCGAGTGCAGCACCTCCAGCACGTCCGGCGAACCCTCCGGCAGCACGAGCACCGCTTCGGCCGCCTCCAGTGTGAAGCCCCCCCGGAACACCGAGCACTGCGCCAGCGCGGCGCACTCCGCGGGCTCCAGCAGGTTCCAGGACCAGTCGATGGCGCCCCGCAGCGTCGCCTGCCTCGCGGTCGCGTCCCGCCGTCCGACGCGCAGCAGCTCGAAGCGCTTCGTCAGCCGCTCGCGAAGCTGCTCCACGCCCAGCACGCTCACCCGCGCGGCGGCCAGTTCGATGGCGAGCGCGATGCCGTCCAACTGCCGCACGATGTCCGCGACGCGCGGGGCCTCCGCGTCGCTCAGGAGGAAGTCGCCGCGGGCCTCGTGCGCCCGCTGCACGAACAGGCGCACCGCGTCCGAGCGCAGGATGACGTCCCGGCGCGTCTCTTCAGGGTCGGGCAGGCCCAGCGGGGCCAGGTCCAGCACGCGTTCTCCGGGCAGCCGCAGGGCTTCGCGCGTGGTGACGAGGAAGCGCGCGCGCGGCGCCAGCACCCGCCACCGGCCGATCGTCTCCGGCACGTGGCGCACCACCTGCTCCACGTTGTCGAGGATGACCAGCACCTCGCCGCAGCCATCCAGCGCCCGGCCCAGGCGCTCCGCGGGCGCGCTGCCATCCCCGTCCGCGGCCAGCGGCACGCCCAGCGCCCGTCCCACCGCATGGCAGAGGTCGCCCGCCGTCAGTGCCTCCTCCAGGTCGCAGCGCCAGACGCCGCCCTCCCAACCGCCCGCGTCCGACTCCAGCCCGCCAAAGTGGGTGGCCAGCCGCGTCTTGCCCATGCCGCCCGGGCCCAGGATGCTGATCAGCCGCGCGCCTTCGCGCACCCACTGGCGCAGCGTGTCCAGCTCCTCGCCGCGCCCCACCAGATCCTGCCGCGAGGCGGGCACGTTGCCGGGCCTATCCCTGGGCGCGCGCAGCGCTCCGAAGCGCCGGTGCGCCAGGGACGCGGGCAGCACCTCCACCAACGTGACGCTGTCGCCCACGCCGCGCAGGCGGAAGGCGCCCAGCGTGCGCGCGACGGGCAGGCCCATGGAGGCCAGCTCCGGCGCGACGCGTGCCCACGCCGCGCCGCTCAACAACACCTGTCCGCCGTGGCCCGCATCCGCCACGCGCGCGGCGATGTTCACCGGTGGCCCCAGGTAGTCCAACCGGTGGGTGGAGGGGTCCATGCGGTAGTCGGGTTCACCCACGTGCACCCCCATGCGCACGCGCAGCCCCCGGTGCTTCAGTCCTTCCGGCGAGTCCTCCTCCGCCGCGTCCGGCTCCCCCAGCAGGGCCGCGGGCCAGCTCACGTGCAGCAGCGCTTCTTGCGCGCGCAGGCACCAGTGCACCGCCTCCACCGGGGACGCGAAGGCGACCATGAAGGCGTCGCCCTGCGACTTCACCTCATAGCCGTCCGTGCCCAGCAGGAGGGCGCGCAGCACGCCGTCGTGCAGTTCCAGCGCGTCGCGCATGCTCGTGCCACAGCGCTCCCACAGCCGCGTGGACCCCTGGATGTCGGTGAAGACGAGCGCCACCGAACCGGTGGGCGGGAGGTGGGCGTGGGGCGGCTCGTCACGGCCAGAAGGCGCCTCGTCGGCCGTGGGCGCGACGACCGTGAGTCTGAAGGCCTCTGCCATGCCGCTGCTCCCTGAGACCGGAAACCCCACCTGCTCCCACCCCGGTGCCGACGTGTTGCCCGCGAGGGTGACGCCCCTGACGTCAGCCCTTCACATGGAAAGCAGTACGGGCCAAAACGGCAACGTGCACCTGTCGGGCAGGGCCGGGCGCCGCTAGTGAGCACTTGTGATCGCGCCGCGCGCGCATCCATCAATGGACGACAGCCGTATGGTCCCACGGGGCCTCCCTTCTTCGACGTTCGGGCCTGGCCGCCTGCGGGTGTCGCAGGGTCTGCCGGGCCCCATTCCAAGCAGGGCGGGGGGCCGTGTTAGGACTGCGGCACGTCCAGGGTTCGCGATGCGACACCGCGAGGCCCGCGACGCACTCTCCGGAAGGACTCATGCGTTCGACTTCGGCACTGGCGTTGATGATGGCTTCCCTCGCATTTGGCGCGCTGACGGCCTGTGGTGATGACAAGGCGACGGGCGGCGACAACACGGACGCGGGGACGCCGGATGGCGGCGGCACGGGTGGCGAGGCCACCGGCAAGTGCCCGGCCTCCGCATACATCTGCGAGAACTTCGACAAGGGGCAGAACGGCTGGAAGACCCCGGACGAGGAGCACAACGCCACCATCACCATCGACGGCACGCGCACCCGCTCCGGCAGCGGCGCGCTGCACGTGGTGACGGAGCCGGGACACAACGAGTTCCCCCTGGGCGCGGAGGAGGATCCGCAGACCATCGCGCACCTGCGCAAGGACATCCCCACGTTCGGCACGGCGCTCTATGCGCGTGCGTACGTGTACCTGAACCGGGCGGCGCCGCAGGACGTGATGGGGACGTACTTCATCCTCTTCTCGCCGGATGAGCCCACCCATCAGCAGTTCGGTGGCATCGAACTCCAGGGCATGATCAACGGCGGCTTCGCGCTGGATGACTGGAGCGGCATCCCGGACACGGGCTGGAACTACCAGAACGACCTGACGGTCACGACGTCACCCAACCGGTGGACCTGCATCGAGTGGGCCGTGAAGCGCACGAAGGCGACGGACACCACGGGCCGCGCGCAGGTCTATGTGGACGGGGCGCTGGCGTTCGACTTCCCGGACGTGGGCATGCGGCCGTTCACCAACTTCGCGGTGGGCTACGGCTTCGTGCACCCGCACGGCGACTCCGCGTCGGAGACGTGGATCGACGACGTCGCGGTGGCCCCCGAGCGCATCGGCTGCGAGTAGACAGGGCCTGGCGGGCCTCCTTCCCAGGAGGATGGAGGCCCGTGCTAGGACTGCGTCATGTCCCTGACGAAGATCGCGGACGAGACGCTTCGCATCACCGAACAGGGCACCTACGTGCCGTTCTCCGGGCGCGAGGTGTCCATCCGGGACGCCGTGGCGCACGCGGTCCAGGGCACGGTGCTGCTGCGCCCCGGTGACTTCGAACGCCTCACGCGGCCGGCTCCGGTGAGCGGCTACACCATCGAGGTCACATCGGAGAAGACGGGGGAGGCCGCGCGCCGGCTGGTGGAATTGGAGGGCGTGAGAGACGTGTTCGCGCTCAACTTCGCGTCGGCGGTGAATCCGGGCGGCGGCTTCCTCACGGGCTCGAAGGCGCAGGAGGAGGACCTGGCGCGGTGCTCGGCGCTGTACGCGTGCCTCTTGAAGTGGCCGGAGTACTACGAGGCGAACCGCAAGGTGCTCTCGCCGCTGTACACGGACCACTTCCTGTATTCGCCCGGGGTGCCGTTCTTCCGCAATGAGCGCTACGACCTGCTGGAGCGCCCGTTTCCCGTGACGGTGCTCACCGCGCCCGCGCCCAACGCGAAGCTGCTGTCGGTGAAGGAGCCGGAGGTCGCGCAGAAGCTGCGGGAGGTGCTGTTCGAGCGGGCGCTCAAGGTGCTCCAGGTGGCGGCGCACCACGGGCACCGCACGCTCATCCTGGGCGCGTGGGGCTGCGGCGCGTTCCGCAACAACCCGCACGACGCGGCGGAGGCGTTCGCTCGTGGGCTGAACACGATGCAGGGGGCATTCAGCCGCGTGGTGTTCGCGGTGTACGAGCGCGACGGGCAGGGCCCCAACCTGCGCACGTTCCGCGAGCGCTTCGGCTGACCGTTCCGTGCTCGCGCGGGCGCCTGCTAACGTGGGCGCATGCGATGGAGCCAGGTGGGGCTCGTGGTGGGTGTGCTCGCGTGCGCGAGCGCTTCGTGCGTGGGCACTGCGTCCCGGGTCCCGGTGACGCCGGAGTCGTCTGGGGCGCATGCCTCGAAGGAAGCTCCTCTCAAGGTGCCCCTCAAGGTCGTGGCGCGGGACGTGGAGGGACAGCCCCTGTCCGGTGTCGTCTTCTTCGCACGGCCAGCACGTGAGAACAGCTCCTTGGCCCGCTACAACTCGGTCTTCGTTGGCATTACGAATGAAAGCGGCACGGGGCAGTTCCTGCGTCCTCCCGGCTGGTACATCGTTTGGGCCAGGGCCCCGGGCTACCAGTCCTTCGTGGACACGGACGTGCGGCTCGGGCGCGACCATCCGGCGACCGTGACGATGACGCTCCAGCCGGGAGGCACGGTGTCAGGGTTCGTGGTGGATGACTTCGGCGCGCCGGTCGCGGACGCGCAACTCTCCTGGGTTCCCGAGGATGAGACAGCGCCCCGGCTGACCGAGGTCAGCGACAAGGACGCCCGTTTCCAATTCAAGGGCGTGGGGCAGGGGCGGGGCGTCTTGATCGCCGAGCGCACGGGCTTCCCCTGGATCCGCCAGGCCTTCGACTCACTGCCCCGTGAACTCAAGGTCACCTTCACCGCGCCGGGCAGGTTGCGGGTGCGTGCCGTGGCGCCAGACGGCCGGCCGATGAACATCTACGACACGGACCTGGAGCAGCTCGACTCAGGGGAGAGCTCCGGGCACCGTGTCTCCGCGGACGGGGTCGTGATCTACGAGGGGCTTCGTCCAGGGCGCTACCGGGTGGCGACCTCGTACGCGCCCTGGCCGTCCACCTGGTGGACCGCTGCTTCGGAGTTCACGGTGGTGCCAGGGCAGGCGCAGGAGGTGGTGCTGAGCTTCGAGGGCTTCAAAGAACGTGAGGCCCTTCAGGGAAGAGTCGTCGGTCCGGGCGGACATCCATTGAGCAGCGTCCGGCTCTTCGCGGAGGCGGGGAGCGAGAAGGCGGGAGGCCCCAGGAGCCTGATCGAGGCGATGACCGATGCGCAGGGACGCTTCGCGATGGAGCACCTGCTGAAAGGTCCCCAGCGGATGCGCTTGAGCGGATCCCAGGAGGTCGTGGAGGTCGCCGCCGATGCCCGGGACGTGTCCTTGTCGTTCCCCGCTTTCAAGGTCGAGGAGAGCGTCCTCGATGGCCGGGTGCTGGCCCCCGATGGTCGGCCGGTGGGCCGCTTCAAGGTGCTTGGGACGACGTTCGAGGATCCCGAAGGACGTTTCACGCTTCCCCGAGTCGCGTCGCCGCCCGTGGAGTTGATCTTCGAGGCGAGGCACTTCGCGCCCCTGCGCCGCGTGGTGGAGACGCTGACGTCCCCGCGCACCGTCCTGCCCGATATCGTCCTGGACCGTGGACGCACGGTGCGAGGGCAGGTCCTGGGCATGGATGGACGGCCGCTCGCGTCCGGGCACGAGGTGTCCCTCATCTTCACGAGGGACCTGAACCTCCCCTCCGCTCAGGGTGTGTTGGCGCGTGCCCTGACGGATGCGGATGGCCGGTTCGTGATGGCGCACGTGCCGCGCGACGCCGGGGTCGTCATCGTCCATGCGAAAGCAGGGACCGCCATGCAACCGCTGGGCGCGGAGCAGCAAACGGTGAACCTGCGGGTCGTGCCGGATGCCCGCGTCCAGGGTTCCGTGGTGGACGCGGAAGGCCGGCCGCTCGAAGGCTACCCGGTGGAGTCCTGGTGCAAGGGACGCGTTGTTTCGGAGCTCGAGGCCGATGAGGAAGGACGCTTCACCCTGCACGCTCCCAGCGGACAGGACTGCGTGCTGAAGGTCTCCGATGGCCGCAAGCCGTGGAGCTGGCCCAGGCCACCCCGGCGGGTCTTTCTTCCTCGGCGTTTCGAGGGGGCTCCGGGCGAGACCCTCCAGGTGGAGATGCGGGCCCGCACGGGACCTGCTTCGCTGCGCGTGAGGCTGCCCTGGGGCAGCGAGTGGTACGACGTCGTGCTCGTCCCTGGGGACGTTCCCCTGCCGGCGACGACACCCGAGATGAACGCCCTGGTGGTGAATGGCATCGACCCCGACTTCGATGTCCTCGAGCGCCGGCCCGAGTGGATCGATTCAGGCATCATCCAATCCGGAAGCGATGCCTTCGAGTTCAGCTCGCTGCCCTTGGGGCGCTACACGCTGTTCGTGACGGAGAACCTCGAAGGGCGCTCCGTCCAGCGCATCTCGTTGGACTTGTCGAAGCCCGGAGTCCACGACATCGCGTCGAAGCTTCCAGGAGACGGTGGGGCGTACTTCGCGCGCTGAAAGGCGGCTCCGCCAGGTCCACGGGCGCGGGTGCTTGCTAATGTGGGCCCATGCGATGGAGCTGGGTGGGGCTCGTGGTCGTGATGCTCGCTTGCGTGGGCACTTCGTCTCAGTTGCCGGTGACGCCGACGGAGGCGTCCACTGCGCAGCCTCCCGAGCCTGCTCCCAGTGGAGCGCTGCTCACGGTCGTGGTGAGGGACGCCGGCGGACGACCCCTTTCCGGCATCCGCTTCAAGGTCCGGCATGGGCGCGCGGACCACGCCCAGGCCCTCTGGGGAAGGACGGATGGAAGCGGACGGGCCCAGCTCCGGGTTGCTTCGGGCTGGTACGTCGTGTCGGCGGTGGTCCCGGGCTACCAGTCCTTCGTGGACACGGATGTGCGACTCGGACGCGACCATCCGGCCACCGTGACAATGACGCTCCAACCCGGAGGGCGGGTGTCGGGGCGCGTGGTGGATGCCTCGGGCGCGCCGCTCCGTATCGTGTGGGTCGCCTGGGTTCCCGGGGATGAGACCGCGCCCCGGGTGTCGGCGATGAGCGACTCGGAGGGGTGTTTCTCTCTCGACGGGGTGGGGCGTGGCAGGGGCGTCCTGGTCTCCGAACGTCCGGGCTTCATCCGGGGGCGTCAGGTCTTCGAGTCACCGCCCCGCGACCTCAAGATTACGCTCACCGCCACGGGGAAGCTGCGCGTGCGTGCCGTGGCGCCGGACGGACGTGCGATGAACATCTCCGACGCGGACCTTCATCGGCTCGATGCGGGAGAGGCGGGAGACTGGTCCCGCGTGGCCGCGGATGGAGTGGTGGCCTACGAGGGACTTCATCCGGGGCGCTACCGCGTGGCGACCGATGACTCGCCGCATCCGGGCACCACGTGGACGGTCGCCTCGGACGTCGCGATCCTCCCAGGCCAGACCCAGGACGCGGTGCTGCGCTTCGAGGGCTTCCAGGAGCGCGTGCCCCTTCGCGGCCGGGTCGTCGGCACGGACGACCGCCCGTTGACGGGCATCCCGCTCATCGCGACCTCGGGCGATGTGAAGACGGGGGACCGGGAGTCCGTGACTCGCGTGATGCCCGACGCCCAGGGGCGCTTCGTGATGGAGCACCTGCTGCAAGGTCCCCAGCGCATGACGCTGAGTGGAGCCGACGAGGTCGTGCAGGTCGCCGAGGACGCCCGCGACGTGTCGCTGGTGTTCCATGCGCCACCCCTCACCGAGGGTTTCGTCGAGGGCCGGGTCCTGGGGCCGAATGGCAGACCGCTGACGCACTTCAAGGTGGAAGCGACGACGTTCGAGGATCCCCGGGGGCGGTATTCGATCCGGGTGCCCACGACGCTGCCCCAGGTGCTGACTGTTTCAGCGGAGGGCTTCGCGCCCGCGCGCCTGCGGGTGGGAGCCCTGACGTCCCCGCGCACCGTACTGCCGGATGTCATCCTGGACGCGGGGCGAAAGGTGCGAGGGCAACTGCTGGGCCTGGACGGTCAGCCGCTTCCGGCCGGGCGCGACGTGACGCTGGTGATCACCCGGGAGAGAGATGCCCATTTCTCCCAGGACACGAGGAGTGCCCGGACGGACGCGAATGGCCGGTTCGTGATGGAGCATGTGCCGCGCGAAGCGGGGATCCTCCAGTTCGCCGACGAGGACGCCGGAACCGCCGTGCAGCCACTGGGCGCGGATCAGGAGGAGGTGACGGTGCGGCTCGTGCCGGATGCCAACCTCCAGGCCACGCTGGCGGATGCGCAGGGGCGGCCGCTGGAGGGCTTCAAGCTGATGGTCCGCTGCCAGGGGCGCTTCGGCTCGATGCCCACGACGGACGCGGAGGGGCACTTCACCGTGCGCGCACCGGGCGGACAGCCGTGTGTCGTGAAGGTCCTCCAGAATGGAGGGCCCTCGGCCTGGCCGAATCCGCCTCGGCGGGTCTTCTTTCCCCGACAGTTCGTCGGCGCCCCGGGAGAGACGCTCCGGATGGAGCTGCGGGCCCGCACGGGGACGGCCTCGTTGCGCGTGACGCTGCCCACCGCCAGCGAGTGGTTCGAGGTCGCGCTCGTCCAGGGCGACGTTCCCCTGCCGCCGACGCTGCCCGCGATGGAGACCCTGGTGTTGCACGCCATCGAGCCCGACCCCGGTGCCTCCGAACGCAGGCCGGAGTGGAACGAACGGCAATTCGTCTCCTTCGGACGCGGAAGCTTCGAGTTCAGCTCGCTGCCGCTGGGGCACTACACGCTGTTCGTGATGGAGAATCGGGAGGGCATCGCCGTCCACCGGATCCCGGTGGACCTGTCGAAGCCCGGGGTCCTCGACATCGCGTCGAAGCTTCCCGAGGACGGCGGGGCCTTCTTCCCTCGCTGAAGGCGACTACGCCGCGTCCACGGGCAACGTCACCGCGAAGCACGCACCGCCGCCGGACGCTTCCTCCACCCAGACGCGGCCGCCGTGCTCTTCCAATATCTGCCGCACGATGTAGAGCCCCAGCCCCAGCCCGCC
>NZ_RAVZ01000267.1 GCF_003611635.1 Corallococcus terminator
GAACCCCATGAACGCCCCGCCCTTCTCTCCTCCTCTCGCGCCGGACGGCGGCAACGCCGTGCGGGCCGCCAACGCCATCCGCGAGGGCGTCCTCCACGAGGTGCGCAAGGCCGTGGTCGGACAGGACGAACCGCTGGAGCTGATGCTCTGCGGGCTCGTCGCCGGAGGCCACATCCTGCTGGAGGGCGTGCCCGGCGTGGCCAAGACGCTGATGGCCAAGGCGCTGTCGCGCAGCGTGGGCGCGGACTTCAAGCGCATCCAGTTCACGCCGGACCTGATGCCCGCGGACATCCTGGGCACCAGCGTCTTCGACCTGAAGACGCAGTCCTTCGTGCTCGCGCGCGGCCCCATCTTCACGGACCTGCTGCTGGCGGACGAAATCAACCGCGCCCCCGCGAAGACGCAGTCCGCGCTGCTGGAGGCGATGCAGGAGCGCGCCGTGTCGCTGGAGGGCCGCAACCTGCTGCTCTCCCCCATGTTCACGGTGTTCGCCACGCAGAACCCGGTGGAGTCCGAAGGCACGTACCCGCTGCCCGAGGCGCAGTTGGACCGCTTCCTCCTGAAAATCGACGTGGGCTACCCCGCGCCGGAGGAAGAGGACGCCATCCTCGACGCCGTGCACCGGGGCTTCGACTCAGGCAACCTGGCGCGCGCGGGCGTGAACGCGGCGGTGACGAAGGACGGGCTGCTCCAGGCGCGAGCGGCGCTCAGTGAAGTGAACGTGGAGCCGCCGGTGCTGGGCTACATCCGCAAGCTGGTGTCGGCGACGCGGACCTCGCCCAACATCCGCCTGGGCGCGGGCCCCCGGGCGGGCGTGCACCTGCTGCTCGCATCGAAGGCGCTGGCGGCGCTCCGGGGCCGCGACTTCGTCACGCCGGACGACGTGCGCTTCCTCGCGGGCCCGGTGCTGCGCCACCGCCTGCTGCTGTCGCCGGACGCGGAGCTGGACGGGGCCACGCCCACGGACGTGCTGCGCGAAGTGGTCCAGGGCGTCGAGGTCCCCCGGTGATTCCCTCCGAGCGCCTGTGGGGGCTCCTGGCCCTGCTCGCGCTGCCCATGGCGTTGGCGGGCTTCTTCCCGGGCCTGGGCGGCGCGGTGCTGGCGCTGGATGCCCTGGCGCTGGCCCTGGCCGCGTTCGACTACCTCCTGGCCCGCCGCGTGAGGCTGGAGGTGCACCGCACGCTGCCGGAGCGCCTCAACGTCGGCGTGGCCAACCGCGTGGAAGTGCGCCTCGTGCACCGGGGCCGGGGCACCGTGCAGGTGCGCGTGAAGGATGACGCGCCGTCGGACTTCACCACCGAACCGGGCGAAGCCACGCTGCGCCTCACGCCGGACAGCCAGACGCAGTGGGTGTACCGGGCCACGCCGGTGAGGCGTGGCAAGTTCATGTTCGGGGACCTGCACGTGCGGGTGAAGGGCCCGCTGGGGCTCATGTCGCAGGAGCGCACCTTCGTCGCCGCGCGCTCGGTGTCGGTGTACCCGGACCTGCGCGGGGCACGGCGGCTGCTCCTGTCGGGCGCGGCGTTGGACCTGGTGAACCTGGGCCTGCGGCAGTTGCGCCGCGACGGCCGGGGCAGCGAGTTCGCGCGCCTGCGCGACTACGCCCAGGGCGACAGCGTGCGCGACGTGGACTGGAAGGCCACCGCGCGCCGGGGCCGTCCGGTGACGCGCGTGCTGGAGTCGGAGCGCTCCCAGGCGCTGCTCATCTGCGTGGACGCGGGCCGCTCCATGGCGGCGCAGGTGGACGGGCTCACCAAGCTGGACCACGCGGTGAACGCGGCGCTCTTCCTCGCGTTCGTGGCCATCCGCAACGGGGACCGCGTGGGCCTGGCGCTCTTCGCGGACGGCGTGAAGGCCTACCTGCCGCCCGCGGCGGGCCGGGGCCAGTACCGCAAGCTGGTGGACACGCTGTACTCCGCGACGCCCAGCCTCACGTACGTGGACTACCTGGCGCTCTTCAAGGAGCTGAATGTCCGCCTGAACCGGCGCAGCCTCCTGTGCGTCTTCACCGACTTCCTCGACGAGGAGCAGGCCAACACGCTCGTCGCGCCGCTGCACCGGCTGGCGCGCCGTCACGTCCCACTGTGCCTGTCGGTGAAGGACACGGCGTTGCAGAAACTGCTGCGCACGCCGCCGTCCGGACCGGAGCAGGCCTTCCAGCACGCCGTGGCCTCCGAGCTGTTGTCGGACCGCGAAGTGCTCAAGGCCCGCGTGAGCCGGGGCGGTGTGCAGATGCTGGATGTGGCCCCGGACGAGCTGAGCCTCGCGGCGGTGAACCGCTACCTCGACATCAAGGCGCGCGGCGTCCTGTAGCGGAGGCGGGGGTGGACCTCACGTTCCAGGCAGGGGACCTCACGGCCCAGGCCGTTCCCGACGCGGAGGCGGAAGCCCTGCAGCCGCTGCTCGAGCGCTGCGAGGACTTCCACCAGCTCGCCTACGGTCGCCCTGCCCTGGCGGATCAAGCCCGGCGCATCCCCGCCGAACGGCCCCCGGGCCTCACACCCGGGCAAGGCCACCTGTTCGCTTTGAAGACGGCGGCAGGCGACGTCGTGGGACTCCTCGAAGCGCTGCGCGACTTCCCGGCGCCCGGCGAGTGGTACCTGGGCATCCTGCTGCTCGCCCCCGAGGTGCGCGGCCAGGGTCGGGGCGAGGCCGTGGTCCGTGCCTACGAAGGGCACGTGCGCGCTCAGGGCGGAAGGCTGTTGCGGCTCGCGGTGCTGGAGCAGAACGAAGCCGCACACCGCTTCTGGACGCGGATGGGCTTCCAGCCGGAAAAGTGGGTAGGGCCGCTGGAGCAGGGCCTGAAACACAACCGGCTGCTGCGGATGACCCAGACGCTGGGTTGAAGAAACGCGTCAGGCCTCGGGGCCTTCGCGCAGCCAGCCCACGAAGCGCGTGTCGGGCACGGCGCCGCGCACGCGGTGCAGCCCGCGCTTGAACAGCGCGTAGACGTGGAAGAAGCGCTCCAGGCCCGCGCGCTCGGACGCCGTCATGGGGTGCGTCCCGCACACCACCTTCGGGTCGCCCTTCCCCGCGTCGATGAAGCCCAGCACGGCCACCACCGGCACGCGCACGCGCTGCCCCTGCGACAGCCGCGGCCCCAGCACCACCGCGTCCAGCGGGTCGCCGTCATCCGACAGCAGGCCCGGGATGGAGCCGTAGTTGTACGGACACGGCAGCGGCGACACGAAGTCCACCGACCCATCCGCGCGCCGCTTCACCATGGAGAAGCGGGGGCACTCGATGAGCACCTCCGGCTCACGCGGCAGGGGCGGCACGGACAGGTCCGGCACGGAAGCAGCGCGCCCCACGCTCATCCCGCCGTCCCCACCGACTCCTCGGCCCGAGCCCCGCGCCGACGGCCGCGCATCCAGTCCGACAGCAGGTACGCGTAGACGCCCGCGCCCACGGTGAGCGCGAAGGTGATCTTGAAGCCCACCGACAATTTCGGCGGGTGGATCTGCGACACGGTGCCTTCGATGAAGCCCGCGAGTACGAACAGCACGAGCGTGCCGAACAACAGCTTCACCGCCGTCACCGACTCCTTGCGCAGCGCCTGCCCGCGCGACAGGCCCCCCGGCGCCACCATGCCCCGCGCGATGACGAGCCCCGCCGCGCCCGCGATGCAGATGGCGGACATCTCCGGGATGCCGTGCGGGAGGATCCACGCCCAGAACCACCCTGTCATCCCCTTGGCCGCGTACACCTGCGCCAGCGCCCCCAGGAACAGGCCGTTGACGAAGAGCATCACCACCGTGCCCAGCCCCAGGGTGATGCCCAGCGCGAACGCCAGGAAGGCCACCTGGATGTTGTGCGTGAAGAGGAACGTGGAGAACTGCGCCTGCTCCTCCACGGACATGCCCTTGCCAGCGGCCTCGTCGGCGGCGCGCTTCACGGGGTCCATGTCCAGGTGCTGCTCCGGCACCAGGTAGTGCGCCGCGTCCGGATCCACCATCATGCCCACGTAGCCAAAGCCCGCGCCCGCCGCCATCAGCAGCACCGCCGCCAGGTACATGCGCCACTCGCGGTGCATCAGCGCCGGGAAGCCGCGCGACACGAACGCCCACACGTCCGCGAAGCGCGGCCGGGAGCCCGGATACGTCAGCGCGTACGCCCGGCCCACCAGGTCGTTGAGGTACGCGCTCACGTCCGCGGAGCCGCTGCGCGCGCGCACCCACAACAAGTCACTGGAGACGGCGCGGTACAGCTTCCCCAGCGACCGCGCCTCCTCCAGGCTCAGCTTGCGCAGCCCGTCCGATTCGGACTTGTCCAGCAGCGACTCCAGTTGCTGCCAGCGAGGGCGCCGCGTCTCGATGAACTCCGCCATCTCCATGGGGCCCAGTCTAGCCGAGCCCCGAAAATGGCGAGGCGCCGGTCGCCCTCCCCTGTGACAGGGAGGCGCCGGCGCCCCGTGGCTTCAGGAAGCGGAAAAGACTCCCCGTGCCTACTTGATGAGCTTCTCCAGCGGCTTCGCCTCGGTGGAGGACTGGGCCTGGGTCCACTCGACGACGGGCGTCTGCCACGCCATGCCCGTCTCGGCCGGGTCCGCGTCCAGCTTCTCGAAGCCGAAGCCGTCACCGCCGAAGTACAGGTACTCCACGGTGGCGACCGTGTACTCCTTCTTCGGATCCAGGGCCTTGCCCTTGGCGTCCTTGAACTTGCCCTTGCCCGCCGGGGTGAGGCCCGCCACGAGCGCGGTGGGGTTCTCAAGCTGCTTGGCCAGGTCCTCGCCCTTGAGCTTCACGGTGAGCAGCGAGTTCTCGAACGGCATCACCGAGTACACGCTGCCCAGCGTCACGTCGCCCGCCGGCAGGCCGCCGCGCAGGCCGCCCTTGTTGAGGATGGCCACGTCGGTGTTGAGCTGCGTGCGCACCGCGCCGGCCACCCACTTCGCCATCAGCGGCGAGTCCTGGGGGATGCCCGCCTTGGTGAAGCCGATCTTCCGGCCCAGCGCCTCGTCCACCTTCGTCTGCCACTCGGCGATGCGCTTCGCCGTCTCCGCGTCCGGCGTGCCGCCCGTGACCTCGATGACCTTCGTCTCCATGCCGGTCAGCTTCTGGCCCGCGCCCTTGGCCGGGTCGAACTTGAAGTGCGCGCGCAGGTACGAATCAAAGCCGCGGCCCAGCGACACGTACGTCGTGTCCCCTTCCGTCTTGGGCGCGGAGGCTTCCGCGCAGCGACCACCCGCGACGAGCGACACCTTCCAGTCGGGGTGCTTGGCCAGCACGGGCTGCAGGTCGGTGGGGCACTGGTCCGCCACCACGACGATGACGTCCGCGCCCGCCTTGCGCGCCTCGGGGATGGCGGTGTTGAGCGCGTCCTCGGAGGGGGTGACCTCCAGGCCTTCCGCGCGGCCGGACATCACCGTGCCCACCGTCTTCTGCGACGTCAGGCCCACCACGCCAATCTTCAGGCCGCGCCGGTCGAAGACCTGGAACGCGGGCATGGACAGGTCCTTCGCCAGCGACGCGTCCGTCACCTTCAGGTTCGCCGCCAGGAAGGGAAAGCCCCCCGCCGCGCGGTTCTTCAAGAAGGAGTCCTTGGCGTACGACAACTCGTGGTTGCCCAGCGCGGAGGCGGCGTAGCCCATGTGCCCCATCACCTCGGCCGTCGGAGCGCCCAGGAAGAAGGAGGAGATGGCCGGGCCCGTCCACAGGTCGCCCGTCGTCAGGGCGAGCGTGCCGGCATCCGGACAGGTCGCCTGGCCGTCCTTCAGCGGACCGGCACAGTGCTTTTCATCATTCACCCAGCGGCCCATCAGCTCCGCGGCGCCGCCCTTGCCGTCGGCGGGCAGGAGCTGGCCACGGGTGCTGCCGGTGACGAGCACCGTCACTTCAGACGGCACCGCGGGCTTCGCGGGCGCGGCCGGAGGAGGCGTTGCCGGGGCAGGCGGGGGAGTCTTCTCACAGCCCGCAAGGGCTCCCAAGGCGAGGACCAGCGCGCCGGACGACAGCCAGAGCTGGCGGGTAGGACGACGGAAGGGACGCAGCGAGAGAGGGTTCGGGTTCACGGCCGGGCCTTTAGCACATCCCGGCCGTGGTAGCGTGCTGCAATGACGGGCATGAAAGGCAAGGATTTCAAGCCTTTACGAGAGGAAACGGAGGGCGGCTCTACCGCCACTCCAGGCGCTTCGTCGCTGCGGGACGAGGTGCGCAAGTGGTGGGGCGAGGCCCGGAGCGGCGCCGAGCACTTCCAGTCGGTGCGGGGCGCGCTTCCGGAAGGCCGCATCCGCCAGTTCTTCTACGGCGCGAGCCTGCCCATCCACATCGCGAGGACGACGCTGGCGGATGCTCCGACGCGCGCTCGCTACCTGCGGGTGACCTTGTTCCAGACGGCGTTCCTCGTGGCCCTCGCGGGAGTCTGGGCGGCGAACAACTTCCAGGACGAAGAGGAGGTCCAGGCGAAACGCTCCGTCAGGGCGGCCCGGTCCTTGGGGCCGGAGGCCCAGGCCCGTCTCGACCAGGCTGCCCGGGACCTTGAAGCGGCGCTGGGGGGCGAGGTCCATCCAGGCTCGGCGAAGGGTGACACCCCCTCCGTGGGCGAGGCGGTGAGCGAGCTCATCGCGGCCGCCATCGAGGAGGGGACCGCGGAGGACGCGACCCTGGAGGATGCCGCGACCGCCGCCGGGAACGCGGCGAAGGAAGCCGCCGAACGCGCCAGGGCCACCTCCCCCCCGACCCCGAACGAGGCCGTGGAGGAGGACGCGGAGGACCTGGGCGATACGGTCGCCGCCGCCGTCCGCGCCGGCCTCGAAAAAGAGGGCGGCAAGGCCACCCGGGCCCCGAAGGACAAGGGCCCCCGCATCCAGAAGGCGCCCCAGAAGGAGGGGCTCAACATCGAAACGCCCCAGGTGCACGAGGGCGTCTTCTTCCTGGGCAGTTGGGAGTTCTGGGTGTTGTTCTTCACGTCGTTGAGCGTGGCGCAATGGGTGGTCGTCGCCCTGTCGCGCGACTTCCACACGGTCATCTCCCGCGAGGCGAGCCTGGCCACCGGCATCACGCCCGAGGATCCACGGCTCGCCCCGCGCGTGCGCGTCAACGTCCCGTGGATCAAGGCCAAGCTCCAGCGCCGGTGGAGGGCCTACGTGCTCTTCGTGCTGGGCCTCCCGGTGATAGCGGCCGTCACCGCGCCGGTGCCCTGGAAGACGGTCTTGTTCCCCGTGCTCAGCTCCGCCTGGGCCTTCTGGTGGCTCACCGTCTTCACCTCCGCCAAGAGCGACCGCGCCTGGGTATCCCCTGTCTCACGCCCCCCCTGGTTTCTTCGCGGCTGGCACGCGATCGCCCAGGTGCTGCCGTTCCTGCGCTGGGGTCCCTTCCGCTGGTACGAGGGGGTGCTGACGCGAAGGACGGAAGGGGTCTCCTCCCCCATCGCGAGCGTGGAACGTCAGCCGTGGGTCTTCGCGGGGCTCGCGTTGACGCGCTTCGTGGGCACCCTGCCGCCCTTGCGCTGCTTCACGCGGCCGTTCATCCCGGTGGCCGCGGCCCACCTGCACAGCCTGGATCCGGTGCAGCCGTCGAAGAACGCCCCGCCGTCCCCTCACGACGTGGGGGACTGACGCCGCGTCACACGTCCGAGGGCGCGTTGCCCTCGGGCGGCAGTCCACCAATGCCCTCCAGCGGCACGGGGGGCTGCTGCGCGACGCCCAGCTCCAGCCGCTGTCCCGTCTCCCGCCGCGCGGGCAGGTCGATGACGCTCTGGAGCTGCTGGCTCACGGAGCGGAAGAAGCCGGTGAGCAGCTCCGGCCGGTCCGCCAGCAGATCCAGGAAGTCGCGCCGGTCGATGACGAGCACGCGTGAATCCACCGCGGCCACCATGTCCGTGGGACGGGGCGCGCCATCCAGCAGACTCACCTCGCCAATGGCCTCCTTCGCCTGGAAGCGCAGCACGTGCTCGCCGTTGCGGAACGCGTCCACCGCGCCCTCGACGATGACATAGAGCGCGTCGCCCGGGTCCCCCTGGCTGTAGAGCCGCTCGCCGGTGCGGAACACGGCCTCGCGAGCCACCTCCGCGATGGCGGCGATGTCATCCACGTCGCTCTGGGAGAAGACGCTCACGCCTTCCAGCGCGAACATCCGTTGGACGATCTTGTCGCTCAATTCACCCTCCTGCGGGAGCACATCCAGGCCATTCACCCGCGCCACGTAGCGGGCACACGCGCGCAGCACCACGTCCTCGCTCTGCACCAGCCCCGCGAGCCGCCGCCACAGCCGGCCCGGCGCCCCGGGAGGAAGCTCGCGGTGGTGGGCCTCCACCTGCTCCATCACCAGCTCGCGCTCCTCCACCGCCACCAGGTTCTCCAGCAGCTCCAGCGCGTACGCGCGGCGCCGGGAGTCGGAGCCCACCAGGTGCTGGTGGATCCGCCGCATCGCCTGGGGCGGGTGCAGCAGGCCCAGCAGGAAGAAGGACAGCTCCAGCGCTTGATCCAACCGGTCGCCCACCGCGCGAGTGAGCAGCGACTGCGGGCCCAGCGCCGCCTGCACGTCGCGGAAGGCCCCCACGAGCTGGCGGTACGTGTCGCGGCGGCGGCCCAGCGCTTCGTGGATCCGGTCCACGTCCACCGGGTGGTCCGGCTGCTCCTCGCGAAGCCGTGACAACTGCGCGCCGATGCGGAAGTGCAGGCCCGCGTCGTCGCGCACGTTGGAGAAGAGCAGCGCGTTGAGCGCCGCGGACGTCCCGATGCCGCGCAGCACGCGGGGCAGTTGCATCCGCATGGCCAGCGGCGCGGCCTTGTTGTTGAGCTGCAACTCCAACAGCGGCGTCACCGCGTCGCCCAACTGCACCAGCGACTCACGCGCGGCCGGACGCTCCTCGCGCCAGGTGAGGAACGGCAGCAGGCGCGGCGCCAGCTCCACGTAGCCGCCCTCCCCCACCGCCACCAGCGCCACGCGGCGCACGGAGATGTCCATGTCCTCCAGGTAGAGCGACAGCGGCCCCGCGAAGCGCGGATCCTTCAGCCGCCCCAAGAGCCGCGCCACCTCGCGCCGCTCCGCCACCGGGGCATGGTCCCCCTTCGACAGCAATTCGCGCAGCGACTCCAGCGCGGCGGAGTTGACCTGCGTGCGCATCAGCGCGCCAATGGCCGCGCAGCGAAGGCCCACGTCGGAGCTCGTCAGAAGCGGCGGCAACAGCCGCTCCGCGCGCTCCGGGGACAGGCGCGCCAGGGCCCACACGGCCTGGTCGCGAGGGCGCCGGGGGCCCTCCTCCACCAACCGCTCCAGCATGGGCGCCAGCTCGCGCGCCTCCAGGCTCAGCGCCAGCGTCACGCCGCGCTCCTGCACGCGCTCGTGGGGGTGGGCCAGGAGCGCGGCCAGGTGCTGCCGCAGCGGCGCATCCGCCTGCTCCAGCATGTCCACCGCGCGCAGCACGCGCTCCGGCGTGGGCGCGCCCAGCGCCTCCACCAGCAGCTTCTGCGAATCGACGCCCAGCTCGACGTCTTCCTCTTCGTGCGCGCCCACCTGCTCGCCCAGCGCCGTGAGGTACGCGGGCTTGAGGCGCACGAGCAGCAGGCCCAGCGCGGCGCAAAGCCCCACCACCGCCACCGCCATGGTGATGCCGTTGGCCCCGCGCCCCGCGCCGATGAGCAGCACGCCCGCCAGCACCACGCCGCCCTTGCGCAACAGGCCATCCACCGCGCTGCGCAGGCCCTCGCGCTGCTCGTCCGGCACGGCCGCGTAGAGCAGTTGGATGCCCACCGGCAGGATGGAGTAGCTCACCGCCGTCTCCACCAGCCGCAGCAGGTGCACCGGCCACAACTCCCCTGTCGCCAGCGTCGCCCCCGCCAGCGGCGCGAGCACCACCGGCACCAGCGCCAGGTACATGAGCAGGCCCATGCGCTTGAGCAGCCGCTCCGCCACCAGCAGTTGGAAGGCCACGCAGAACAGGCCAATCCACAACTGCAACGAACCGAAGAGCGCCGCCAGCCCGTCCTCGCTGAGCGTGCCCTCCACGCGCAGGCGGAACAGGTAGTCCACGAAGGACGACAGCACCGCGAACGCGATGCCCAGCGCCGCGAGCACCTGCGCGTACGGGCTCTCGCCCAGGTAGCGCCACGCCGGGAACCACGCCTGCAACGAACGCGTGCGCTGCGGCGGCGCGGGCTCCGTCTGGTGCAGGTGGTGGTAGATGGCCCCCGCGGCCAGCAGGCTCACCGCGCCGCTGACCACGACCACGGGCGTGCCCAGCCGCACCGCGAATGCCTGCACCAGCAGGCCACCCGCGATGCCACCGCCCATGCCGAAGCCGTTGAGCACCGTGAACGCCCGGCGCGCCTCGCGCGCGTCGAACGCGGACGCCATGCGGCCCCAGAAGCGGAACGACACGAACGTGCTGAAGCAGTCCGCGAACAGGTACAGCGCCAGCGCCGGCATGCGCTGCCCCGCGGACAGCGCCGCCGCCAGCCCCAGCGCCAGCACGCCGCCCACGCCGGTGAGGATGCCCGGGGATTCAGTGGGCGCGTCGGGCCGGCCCCGGGGCAGCAGCGTGAGCGTCGCCGTCATCAGCGCGCCCAGCAGGTACAGGTAGGGCAGCGCCTGCGACTCGAAGCGCGACAGCACCAGCGCGTTCGCCGCCGTCTTGAGCTGCGTCACCCCGGCGATGAGCGCGAACTGGAAGGCGCCCGCTGGCAGCACGCGGCGGTTCCAGGATGAGATTTCGGAAGAGGCCACGGGCGCGGGAATGCGGACAGGATAGCGTGGGAGCCCGCTATTCACGAATAACACCCTTGAGGCCTGCCCCGCACCTGCCCCCCGGGTGGACGGGGGATGCTCGCCCGGCTGCCCCCTGCGTGGAGGTAGAGGAGAACTCCCGCGCGACGCTGGAATCCTTGCGGCCCCCACGGAATCGTTCCGCGAACGGCGTCGGGACGCGGTCCGGGTGGCATACACTGCGCCCCGTGACGCCCGCTTCCGACACCCTGCTCGACGGCACCCACACGGTGCTCACCCCGGAGTACGTGGAGTTCCGCTTCACGCTCGCGGGCGTGTATTCGCGCTTCCTCGCGTGGCTGGTGGACGCGGTCATCGTGGGGCTGACCACCATGGTGGTGCTGCTGGTGTTCCAGGTCGCGATGGCCGCGTTCCCCGGGTTCGCCAGCGCGCTGGGCATCGTCATCTACTTCCTGGTGGACTGGGGCTACGGCATCACCCTGGAGACCGCCTGGGCCGGGCAGACGGTGGGCAAGCGCGCCCTGTCCCTCAGGGTCATCCAGGAGAGCGGCGTGCGCATCGGCTTCTACCACGCGGCGCTGCGCAACCTGGCGCGCGTCGTGGACCGGCTGCCCTTCCTCTACCTGGTGGGCGGCACCACCGCGCTCGTGTCGCGCTCGCACCAGCGGCTGGGAGATCTGCTCGCCGGCACCATCGTCGTGCGCGAGCGCCGCCTCAAGATGCCCTCCGCGCTGGAGACCCGGGGCGACGAGGGACTGCTGGCGGATCCGCTGTTCGTCTCCCGCGTGAAGCGCCTGTCCACCGAGGAGCGGGAGCTGGTGCTGTCCGCGGCCCTGCGGCGCGAGGAGCTCCGGATGGAGGCCCGGCTGCGGCTGTTCTCCGCGCTGGGCGCCCGGCTCCAGGACTCGCTCGCGATGGAGAAGCCCGCCCACCTCTCGGACGAGAAGTGGACGCTGCTGGTCGCCGCCACGTTGCTGCCCGCCCCGAACAAGCGCCCGGGGCGCCCGGCCTCGCCTAGAAGTACGCCGCCAGGCCCACCGAGCCGGTCAGCGACGTCTGCGTATCCTCGTTGAGGGCGATGTAGAAGTTGTACTGCGCTCGCACGCCCAGGCTCACCGAGTCCGTGACGAAGTAGTCCAGCCCCACGTTGGGCCCGATGCCCACGAAGTTGCTCGTCTGCTCCTTGAAGACGATGAGGTAGCTCACGTCCGTGCCGATGTAGGGACGCAGCGTCTCCTCCAGCAGCAGGTACCGGATGCCGATGGACGGGGCCAGGCCCACCACGCGCTTCTCCGGCGTGGCGAAGGTGTCCTTCGGGAACATCAGCTTCGACAGGGAGACGACCTCGAAGCCGTTCTCCACGTAGAGGCTGCCCTCCAGGCCGATGAAGGGCGTGCCCGCGAGTCCCGCGGTGCGTTTGAAGTCCATGTAGCCCAGCGAGAGTCCCAGGCTCCGGTTGGAGAACTGGGCGTGGGCGGGGGTCGCGCCCAGCAGGGCGGCGAGCAAGCCAAAGGCACAAAGGTAGGTCCGCATGGCGCGGCACTCTACAGCCCCCCTAACCCCTGGAAAACAGCGCTGATTCAGCGGCAGGCCGCCGTTGCCTCACGGGGTGGCGCTCTCCTACACTCGGTCGGCCATGCGTCTTCGCCTCGTCCTTACGCTGACCGCCGCCGCTGCCCTGACCACCACCGCGTGCCTCAACACGCCGCCGCCGCACGAACGGGCGCTCATCAACAATGAGCTGTGCGCGCAGGAGATGGCCAACGGGGATCTCCAGAAGGCGGAGACCTACTGCAACCTGGGCCTGGAGTTCTCCCCCCAGTACGCGGACCTCTGGGCCAACAAGGGCCTCATCGCCATGTATTCGGGCAACAAGCCCAAGGCGAAGGACTTCTTCATCAAGGCCCTGCGCTACAACCAGGAGCACCTGCAGGCCTACCAGAACCTGGGCGTCCTCTACCTGGACGAAGGCGCCTACGGAAAGGCCCACGACAACTTCAAGCGCGCCCTGCAGGTGAACCCGGACAACCTGGAGTCGCGCTACGACCTGGGCCTTGCCTACATGAAGATGGGCAAGAAGAAGGAGGCCCGCAAGGAGTTCGCCACCCTGCTCGCCGTCAATCCCAACGTCGCCAACGCCCACCACAACCTGGGCATCATGGCCTACGAGGAGAAGGAGCTGGAGTCCGCCTTCGAGCACATCTCCCAGGCCGCCCAGCTCACCCCGGACTCCTCGGAGGTGTGGCACGACCTGGGCACGGTGCTGATGGAGCAGAGCCGCTTCGCCGAGGCCCGCGAGGCCTTTGGCAACTGCGCCCGCCTGGATGAGAAGAACTCCAGTTGCCTCAACAACCTGGCGCTCGCCCAGCGCAAGGTGGCGCTGACGGACTCGGCCCTCAAGGAGCTCAAGGACACGCAGACGGCGGAGAACAGCGCCCCGGCGCTCTACCTGCTCGCGCGCCAGTACCGCGAGAAGGGCCTGCTCACGGAGGAGGAAGGCGCCTACCGCAAGTGCGTGAAGCTGGACGCCAAGTTCGCGCCCTGCCACTTCGGCCTCTTCCAGATCTTCTCGGACGCGCACAAGCAGACCCACGCCGAAGCGGCCTGCAAGAACTTCATGAAGTTTGGTACCTCCGAGGAATTCCCCACCGAGTATCAGACGTGTGAGAGATTCCTGGCCAACGACTCATTCTAGCCGTCCCTTCGGGTAGCGACTCCACGCGATGAGCGTCCGTCTGACCGTCACGCAGCGCAGCGAAGCCGGAGGCGCCTCTGGAAAAGAGGTCGTCCTCGATGATGCGATCATCACCCTGGGCCGGGACAAGACCTGCCAGGTGATGCTTCCGCAGCAGGCGGTGTCGCGCAACCACGCGCGCATCACCCAGGAAGGCACGCTCTACTTCCTGGAGGACCTGGGCAGTGCCTACGGCACGAAGGTGAACGGCAAGCCCCTGCCCCAGGGAGAGAAGGAGCTCTTGCGCAACGGCGACATCATCGCCATCGCGCAGTACGACGTCCGCTTCGACAAGGTCGTCGAAATCGTCCAGGACGTGAGCGACAAGACGTCCTTCATCGCGCGCGGCATGGTGAAGGACGTGATGCGCGGGCTCGCCGGTGGCGAGGAGCGCTTCCTGCGCTACATGAACGGCCCCAAAGAGGGCCAGCGCATCGAAATCTCCGACGCGCAGGAGCACGTCTTCGGCCGCGACGAGAAGGAAGCCGACGTCATCCTCAAGGACGACCTCGTCTCGCGCAGGCACGCCAAGATCCGCCGCGACTGGTCCGGCACGCACGTGGAGGACCTGGGCAGCCGCAACGGCATCAAGGTCAACAAGAAGCGCGTCAACCGCAAGGCCCTCAAGGACGGCGACGAGGTGGAGATTGGCGCCACGCGCTTCGTCTACGTGGACCCCGCCGAGCCGCCCGACGAGCCGGTGAACATCTCCAACGAGGTGAGCCTCGCCAGCGCCCCGGCGCCCTCACCGCCGCGCCCCTC
>NZ_RAVZ01000268.1 GCF_003611635.1 Corallococcus terminator
CCCGTGCGCTACCCCTGAGCCGCTACCCGAACAGCCGGCGCACTGGGGCGACCGTGCCCGCCGGCCGCTGAGACTTCGCCTGCGTCCACGTCAGCCGGTACGTGGCCGCTGTCCCGTCAAAGGCGATGGGCTTCACGTCCAACGTGCCCGCGCCCGACGCGCGCAGCGTCTCCGCCAGGAACCCGCTGGCGAAGAAGGGGTTGTCCGCCAGCACGTCCTTCACCCAGAGGGTGGCGGCGTTCTTCGACAACTCCTCCACGCGCACTTCATTGAAGTTGTTGCCCGCGCGCAGGTTGTACGGCACGCGCTCCAGCGTCTTCTCCGGGCCCAGGTGCGTGACCAACTGCATGCTCGCCCGCCCCACGGACGTCTGCCGGAAGCCCTGCAGGTAGCGCGCGCCCAGTTCCAGGTAGGCCGCTTCCGCCGGCTGCCCCGGGAACACATCCCGCGCCGCTACCTCCAGGAAGGCCCGCCACTGCTCCAGCGAATAGTTGTGACGCAGCGGTTCGGCCAGGTCCAACCCCACGGCCTTCAGCCGCTGGCGCCCGTCCCGCGTCAGGTGCGGCCCCAGGGCACGCACGAAGAGGGCTTCCACGCTCTGGGCGAAGATTCGCTTTTCGGATGGGACCATGCCCCCAGGGTGGGGTTGCCCCTGCGCATCCGGAAGTGGCGACGCAACGCTTTCGTCCAGGAGTGATCAGATGCCCCGGCCGTTTCCTGGAACCACACTCCGGGTCAGCCGCGCGGCAGCCGCACCGTGAAGGTCGTCCCCCGGACTTCAGTGGAGGTCACCTGCACGGTGCCCCCGTGGGCGCGGACGATCTGTTCGGTGATGTAGAGCCCCAGCCCCAGCCCCGCGGACACGCCCTGCTCCCGTTCGCTGCGGCCCGCGCGGCGCCAGGCGCCGAAGAGGTTGGGGAGCTGATCCGCCGGGATGGGCGCCCCCAGGTTGTGCACCCGCACGAGGGCCTCCGTCGCCGTCCCCTCGGCGCTCACCCGCACGGACGTCTCCGGCGGGCTGAACTTGAGCGCGTTGGACAGGAGGTTGCCCACCACCTGCTCCAGCCGGTCCGCGTCCCAGGCCCCGCGCCCGTCGCCCAGCACCTCCAGCATCACCTCGCGGTTCGGGTGGCTGGCGCGCGACTCGTCCACCGCGCCGCGCACCACGTCGAACAGGTCGCACCGCGAGCGCACCACCGGCAGTCCCGCGCCCAGTCGGGCCCGGGCGAAGTCCAGCAACTGGCGGATCATCCGGTCCATGCGGTCGGCGCTGATGAGGATGCGCCCGGTGAAGGTCTTCTGGCGCTCCGTCATCTCCCCCTGGCGCTGGAGCTGCTGCGCGGACATGGACAGCGCGTTGAGGGGGTTGCGCAGGTCATGGCCCAGGATGCCAATGAACTGCTCGCGGAAGTCCTCCGCGTTGCGCACCTCCGTGATGTCCCGGCCCGTGGCGATGACCGCCTCCAACGCGCCCGAGGGGCCGGGGGCCGGGGACAGCGTGTACTCGAAGTGCCGCGGTCCCTGGTCCGAGGACAGGGTGACGTTCGTGCGTTGCACCTGCCCCGTGCGCCGGGCCGCCTCCAGCGCCTTCGCGTAGGGCTCCAGTTGCGGATCCATGGCGCGCAGCGCGTCCAGGGTCCTGCCAGGCACGTGCACGTGGTGCGAACCGCGCGACGCGACCACCGCCTGGTTGGCGAAGATGAGCGTCCCGTCCCCGTCGTGGAGCGCGATGGGATCCGCCGCCGCGGACATCGCCAGGTCCAAGAGCCGGCGCTGCTGCTGCACCTGGTCGGAGAGGACGCGCACCTCGCGCTCGGCGCGGCGCAGACGCAGGAGCGCGTGCACCTGCGCCACCAGTTCCTCTGGATCCACCGGCGCGACCAGGTACGCGTCCGCGCCGTGCTCCAGCCCCTGTGCCCGGTCCGCGGCCCCCACCGCCTGCGCGGACAGGTGCAGCACCAGTGAACTGCGCGTGCGCGGGGAGGCCTTCAGGCGCCGACACACCTCCAGGCCGCTCATGTCCGGCAGCCGGACGTCCAGGATGACCAGGTCGGTGTTCTCGTCCGCGAGCGCCAGCGTCTCACCACCCGTGCCCGCCTCCTGTACCTGGAAGCCCGCCAACGACAGGACGCGGGAGGTGACGTAACGGCTGGCAAGGTCGTCGTTGACGTTCAGGATGGTGGGCGCTGGAGATGACATGCGAGCAGAAGGCGGTTGCCCATTCGTAATGGCGGAACCCCCGCCCGCCAAGTGTCATCCAGCGGTGAATGTCGGTTCCAGGGGAGAGTGGACACACGGACAAGGGGGCGAGCATGCTCGCGGAGCACCAGGGTGGCTCCCCCCCTGGCCGGTTTCGAGGTAGGGATGACCTCATGCGCGCTCCCTGTCGCCCGCTTCCCGCCGATGGTCGCTTCCTCCAGTCCGTGGGACCCACGCCGCTCGTCCCCGTGCGGCTGGACCCCGAAGGCCCGACGGTCTGGTGCAAGCTGGAATTCCTCAACCCGAGCGGGTCCACCAAGGACCGCATCGCCCGCTACATGCTGGAGAAGGCGTGGCGGCTGGGAGACCTGATTCCGGGCGGGGACGTGGTGGAGGCGTCCAGCGGGTCCACGAGCATCGCCATGGCGCTGGCGAGCGCGCAGATGGGGTGCCGCTTCACGGCGGTGATGCCGGAGGGCGTGACGGAGGAGCGCCTCATCGCCATCCGCGCGTACGGCGGCGAGGTGGAACTGGTGCCGCGTTCGGAAGGCATCCGGGGCGCCATCGCGCGCGCGGCGGCGCTGGCCACGGAGCGCGGCGGCTACGCGCCCCGCCAGTTCGAGAACCCGGACAACGCGGAGGCGCACCGGGTGTGGACGGGGCAGGAGATCCTCTCGCAGGTGCCGGGCGGGCTGGTGCACGGCGTGGTGAGCGGCGTGGGCACGGGCGGCACCATCGTGGGCCTGTACCAGGCGTTCGCGGAAGCGGGCTGTCCGGTGACGGCCTTCGTCGCGAGGCCCATCTCCGGGCTGGGCTGCGACATCGAATGTTGCAGCTTCAGCGCGCGCGTGCCGGGCGTGGTGGACGGCCTGTCCAAGCTGTACCGCGAGGCGGACATGCCGGGCCGCGTGGAACTGGACGTGTCGGATGACCTGGCCATGCGCACGGCCCGGGCGCTCATCCGCCGGGGCTTCCCGGTGGGCCCGTCCTCCGGGCTCAACTACGCGGCGGCGGTGGAAGCGGCGAAGCGCCTGGGCCCGCAGGCCCAGGTGGTGACGGTGTTCCCCGACCGCATGGAGCGCTACTTCTCCACGGAGCTCATCCTGCCCCGGCCCAAGCCGACGCCCACCGCGAGCTGAAGCCCGCTTCAACACCCATCCCCCGGGGGGAAACAGGCAGCGTCCTCCGCGTCACGCGCAGCGCTCAACTCCGGGTCAGATGCTCCGCGGAGAGCAGCTCCAGGACCTGCTCTTTCGTCAGCAGACCGGAGGCCACCACCCGGTCGGCGATGCTGGAGTTCGTGGCCAGGGCCTCCCTGGCCAGCGCCGTCGCCGCCGCATAACCGATGTGCGGAATGAACGCGGTGATGACCCCGACGAAGGAGGTCATCTGCTGCGCAAGCCGCTCCCGGTTGGCGGTGATGCCCGTCACGCAATTCACGCGCAGGGTCGTGATGGCCGAGGTCATCCACTTCAGGTTCTCGAACAGCACGTGCGCCATGACCGGACCGAAGGCGTTGAGCTGGAGCTGGCCCGCCTCCGCGGCCATGGTCAAGGTCACATCCCCGCCCGCCACGGCGAACGCCACCTCGTTCACGACCTCGGGAATGACCGGATTCACCTTGCCGGGCATGATGCTCGAGCCCGCCTGCCTCGGTGGAAGGTTGATTTCGTTGAACCCCGCCTGAGGCCCCGAGCCGAGCAAGCGCAAGTCATTGCAGATCTTCGACAGCTTCATCGCGCTGCGTTTGAGCGTGCCGGACACCTCCATGAAGACGCCCACGTCGGTGGTCGCTTCAACCAGGTTGGACGCCGTGACGATGGCCCTTCCCGTGATGGCCGCCAGATGCTTGCGCGCGGCCTCCACGAAGCGGGGGTCCGCCGCGATGCCCGTTCCAATCGCTGTCGCCCCCAGATGGACCTCCTCCAGGCGCCGGATGACATCCCGCAGGCTCGCGTGGTCCTTTCCCAATGTGACGGCGAAGCCTTCGAACTCCTGTTCGAGCGTGATGGGCACGGCATCCTGCAACTGCGTGCGTCCGACCTTCACGATGCCAACGAATTCCCGTCCCTTGTCCCGGAACGCCCGCTCCAACAGCTCCAGCTCCGCGAGCAGCCGCTCGATGGACAGGATCAACCCGACCTTGAACGCGGTGGGATACGTGTCGTTCGTGCTCTGGCTGCGATTCACATGGTCGTTCGGGTCAAGATGCTCGTAGTGGCCCCTGGGGTGCCCCGCCAGCTCCAAGCCGCGATTGGCGATCACCTCGTTGAAGTTCATGTTCGTGGAGGTGCCCGCCCCTCCCTGCATGATGTCCACGATGAACTGGTCGTGGAGCTTGCCGCCCTTGATGTCCTCGCAGGCGCGGTCGATGAGCTGCGCCCGGGTCGCATCCAGCGCCCCGATCTCCGCATTGGCGCGCGCGGCAGCCTGCTTCACGCAGGCGTAGCCAAAGAGGAAGTCGGAATACACCGAGATGGGTCGCCCGCTGATGGCGAAGTTGTCGAGCGCGCGGCTGACGTTGATGCCCCAGTAGGCCTCCGCCGGAATCTGCCTGGAACCGAGACTGTCTGTCTCGGTCCGGGTGGCAGCACCCACCGGAGTCCTCATGTGGGTGCTGCTCTCGAATGCCTGGTCCGCGCGTGGGTCGGCCATCGCTCTCTCCCGATTCCGGCGGCGGGCGGCTTCAGAATCCCCAGGGCAGGCCCAGCACCTGCCAGGCCGCCAGGAGCAGGGGCCACAGGATGAAGAGCGCGATGACGTAGGGCAGCATCAAGGCCACCACGGTGCCCACGCCCGCGCCCTTCTGGTACTTCTGCGCGAAGGTCACGATGAGCGCGAAGTATGCGTTCAGTGGCGAGACGGAGTTCATCGGCGAGTCACCCACGCGGTAGGCCGCCAGCACCGCGGCGGGGTCCACGTTGAGCCGCATCAGCAGCGGGACGAAGACCGGGGCGAAGATGGCCCACTTCGGGATCGCCCCCGTCATGATGAGGTCCAGGACGGCGACGACCATGACGAACCCGATGAGCAGGGGAAGCGCCCCCAGGCCTGCTTCCTCCAGGGCATCACCCACCTTCACGGCCGCGAGCGTCGCCATGTTGCTGTAGGTGAAGAAGGCGATGAACTGGCTGATGATGAATAGCAGGAAGATGAGCCCCGCCAGGCTGCCCACGGCCTTCTCCATCGCGCTGATGACATCCACCGTGCCCTTGATGGTTCCGGCGCCAATGCCATAGGCCACGCCCGCCACCAGGAAGAGCAGCGTGACGGCGACGATGAGGCCGCTCATGAACGGAGAGTCTCCAATCAGCGCGCCCGTCTCCGGATTGCGCAGCGGCGCGCCGGAGGGCACCGTCAGCAGGGCGAAGACCGCCAGGAGCGCGAGCACGCCCCAGGTCGCGAACTTCAGCCCGCGCGACTCTTCCTTGGAGGGGCTCTTGCCCGCCTCCTCCGGCAGCTCTCCGGTGTACTTCCCCAGACGCGGCTCGACCAACCTTTCGGTGATGATCGTCACCACGACGGTCAGCAGCACCACGGAGGCGCACGAAAACCAGAAGTTCGCCGTCAGGTCGATGGAGAGCGCCGGGTTGAGGATGTGGATGGCGTCGTTGGTGATTCCGGTCAGGATTCCGTCCAGCGGCTTGATGAGGATGTTCACGCTGAAGACGGACGCCACGCCCGCGAAGGACGCGGCCAACCCCGCGATGGGGTGTCTGCCAACGCTCAGGAAGGCCGTCGCCGCCAGGGGAATCAACACCAGGTAGCCAGCATCGGCGGCGACGCTCGACAAGATGCCGACGAACACGAGGATGTACGTGAGCGCCTTGCGCGGGGCGACCATCACCAGCTTGCGAATCAACGCGGACACCAGGCCCGACGATTCAGCGACCCCCACGCCCAGCATCGCCACGATGATGACGCCCACGGCGGTGAAGCTCATGAAGTTGTCGATGACGCCCGCGAACATGAAGCGCAGGCCATCCCCTGTCAGCAGGCTGCGCGCGGCGGTGGTGGTCTCCTCCAGCTTGTGCGTGTCTGGGTTGATGGCCTGGTAGGTGACCGAGGCTCCCAACAGATAGAAGACGTGGGAGAGCACGATGACGAAGAGGATGAGCGCGACGAAGATGACGGCCGGATGGGGCACCTTGTTGCCCACCCGCTCAATGGTATCGAGCGCCCTCGCCATGCCCTTCTTCTTCGGCTCCGGCCTCGGCGGGATCATGCGATGGTCTGTGATCTCGGTCATCTGGCGCTCCCCATGCCATGCATTGCTTCTGCGGATCCGCGAGAAGGTCCCCATGACTGGGGGTGCGAGCCATCAGCCTTTGGACGCAGAAGGTAGGTGGATTGCAGACAATCAATGCATGGTTTCGCGCAATTCCAGCAGGAGCGAGTCGGCCTCCTCCGTGCTGACGATGCCGGTGCGGGGGTACTCCAGGTCCACGACGACGTGGATGGCCGAGGAGATGACCAGGGCGAAGAGCAACCGGTAGGGCCAGTTGCGGCCCTCGCCCTGCGCCGTCGTCAAGCCCACGAGCATGGCCCCGACCACGGCGAGCCCGAGCATGAAGAAGAAGGTGGGCGAGGTGATGTGCGTTCGCACCGCGAGCGTCCGCTTCGCCGCGACCTCCGCCATGAGGCGCACGGGAGGAAGCAGCAGGACCTCCTTGTCGGGAGCTGCCTTCGTGATGGTCACCATCCGCGCCCAGATCTGCTTCTGGAGGCGGGAGGCCCTGGCGCGGCGCGCTTCGAACTCCTCCACCCGGGGGAGTGCATGGTGGGCCTCGACGCGCTCATCCAGGTACAGCCGGAGCAGGTCGCGCAGCGGCGGCTGGTCCGCCGCCGGCACCACATCCACGAGGAACCACACACTGCTGATGGCGTTCGCCTCGTCGACCACCAGGTTTCGGTGCACCTCCAGGCGCTTTCCCGCCTCGGAGTAGGAGAAGGCCAGGATGAGCCCCATGAAGGAGAAGACGACGTTGGTGACGGCGTTGACGGAGCGAAGTTGAGCGGAGGGAAACTTCCGTTTGCGCGCGATGCGGTAGGCCACTTCGATGGCCATCAGCAACGTGACGAAGAGCACCAGCTCCAGGGCCAACACCAGCACCGTGGTGACCGCCCAATCCTGCATCGAGGCCTCCTCAGCCGTGGGGCTTCGAGATGAACAGGCTCAAGCCGAGCCGCTGGGCCAGGAACCGCGCGACGAGCTGCCCCTTGATGCTGTTGCCAGCCGGATCGAGCAGCGGTGCGAAGGTGCCCAACGCACCCTTTCCCGGCGCGACGGCGACGATGCCGCCACCAATGCCACTCTTGCCTGGGATCCCCACGTCGTAGAGCCAGTCCCCCGACGTTTCATACATCCCCGCCGTGGCCATCACCGCGAGCGTGTGGTGGCAGACCTCCTCCTCCACGACCCGCGTCCCCGTGAGCGGGTTGACGCCACCGTCCGCCAGGGTCGCCCCCATCACCGCGAGCTCCCGGGCGGTCACCGCCAGCGAACACTGGCGGGTGTAGAGCTCCGTCGTCACGACCGGATCTGTCTCCAGACGGCCCAGCCCGTGCAGCAGGAAGGCAAGTCCCTGGTTGCGGTGGTGGGTCTTCACCGCGGAGGCATACACCTCTTCGTCGAGCGAGAGGCGACTGCCGGCGAAGCGGGACAACCCCTCATGGATGAACCGCCACTGGGCCTCGGGATTGGAGCCCGGAACCAGGCTCGTGGTCGCCAGCGCGCCCGAGTTCACCATGGGATTCGTGCGTCCGTCCGGGCTCTGGTCGATGGCCATGGCCGAATTGAAAGACAGACCCGTGCCATTGACCCCCAGCTTGCGCCGGACCCCTTCCGGCCCCAGGGCCTGGCAGATGAGGGCGAAGAGGAACGGCTTGGAGACACTCATGATGGCGAACGGGTGGTCCGCGTCTCCCGCCCCGTGGCTGCTGCCGTTGATGCCCGCCACACAGACGCCAAACAGCCGTGGGTCCACCCTCGCCAGCGCGGGGTAGACCTGGGAGCACTGGCCTTCCGTGTTCCCCCGGTGACGTTGGTATGCCTCGTCCACCAGCGCCCGGACCCGCTCCGCGGAAGGGAGCTGCCCGGTGGAGATGAAGGGGGGCTCGCCTGTCTTTTCCATTCGTGGCGGCTCTCGGGTTCTTGGAGCGGAATTGAAATTAAAATGTCAGTCGCGACTCCATGGATGTCAATGCGCCGGGTTGGGTACAGCACGGCGCAGCCGACCGTGGGACCGGTTGATGCTGGCTGCCCGCAACGCCAGCTTTGACGGCGCGTGGGCATGCCCCGCCTCTCACCGCTTGGGGATACCCATGGCCCTCTCGCTTCCGCTTCTCCTCGCCGCGCTGGCCCAGGCGCCGGAGCCCACTCCCCCGCCGGCTTCCGCTCCGGCGGCACCGACGTGCGTGGACAAGGAGGACCTCAAGGCCCTCTGCGAGAACCTCCCGGAGGAGGAAGCGAGCCCGTGGACAGGCTCCGCGGCCCTCTCGTTCATGCTGCTCGCCGGAAACAGCAGGGCGCTCGCGTTGACCGCGAACGGTCTGGCCGAGTACCGCACGGACGTCTGGGTCGCGACCTTCAAGTTGGATGGTGTCCTGGAAACCGCGGCCTCGGCCGAAGAGGCCGACGGGGACGAGGACGTGGTGGCGGAGGCGCTGGTGGCGTCCGTTCGCGGTGAGCGGCGCTTCACCCCGCTGTTGGGCGTCTACGCACTGGCCTATGGAAAGACCGACCATCTGGCCAGCGTCGAGCTGCGTCTGGATGGGGAGGCAGGGATCGCGTTCACCTTGCTCGAGCGCGACACACCGGGCGGGGAGGAGCAGTTGTTGCGTCTGGACGTGGGCCTGCACTACTCGAACGAGGCCCGGTTCCAGTACTTCGAGGACGAGCAGGACCTGCCCAGCGTGGACCTGCTCGCTCCGGGTGGAAGGTTGACCTTCTATTACCCCTTCAACGAGCGGCTGAAGTTCACCCAGTACCTGGAGGTCTTTCCGAACATCCTGGGGGATTCCCGCTTCCTCGCCGACTCCACCACCAAGTTCTCCACGTACATCACGCACCGCCTGGCGCTCAGCACGAACCTGCTGGTGCAGATCGACACCGCGCCCGCCGCGGGGAAGGCCGTCGCGGACGTGGCGCTCACGCTGGGCGCGGAGTTCGAATTCTGAAGGGTCCGGAGCCCGGGCTCCTGCTGCCCCGGGCTCCTTCTCCTCCCGCGTTGCGCGAACTTCAGTGGCGGGTTTCGCCTGGGGCCTTGAACGCGAGCAGGAACTCGATGAGCAGGCGCGTGCCGTAGCCGGTCGCGCCCTTGGAGCGCCACGACTTGTCGGTTTCGACCCGCGAGGTCCCCGCCATGTCGATGTGCGCCCAGGGAAGGCCGGCGACGAACTCCTCCAGGAAGAGGGCCGCGGTGATCTGCCCCGCGTTCACCCCACCGATGTTCTTGATGTCCGCGACCTCCGAATCCAGCTCCTGGCGCAGGCGCTTGTCGAGCGGGAACTGCCACACCGTCTCGTCGGACTTCTCCGCCGCCGCGCACACCTGGTCGACCACGCCCTGGTGGTTGCCGATGACGCCTGCGTTGTCATTGCCCAGCGCCCGCTCGCAGGCCCCGGTGAGGGTGGCGATGTCGAGGATGGCGTCGGGGGCCGGCTGCTCCTCCGTGGCCAGGACCAGGCCGTCCATCATCACCAGCCGGCCTTCGGCGTCGGTGTTCAGGACCTCGACGGTCTTGCCACCCCGGGCCGTCAGCACATCACCCAGCCGCATCGCCTTGCCGCCCGGCATGTTGTCGGTGCACATGAGATACCCCGTGACGGAAGCCTTGGCGCCGAGCGAGGCCAGGGCTGACATGGCGGCCAGGATGGCCGCCGCGCCGGACATGTCTGTCTTCATGGCGGCATGGACGAGGTCGTTCGGCTTCAGGCCGAGTCCGCCCGAGTCGTACATGATGCCCTTGCCAATCAGCGACACGCGGCCCACGGGTTCGAGGGCCTTGCCCTTGGCGTCCTTCGGCCGGTAGGAGAGCTTGATGAGGCGCGGAGGTTCGGAGCTGCCAGCGTTCACGCCGAGCATGCCGCCGCAGCCCATCTTGGCCAGGGCCTTCTCGTCGAAGACCTCGATGTCCAGACCCGACGACTCCGCCACGACGCGAGCAATCTCTTCCAGGCGGCGCGCGGTGAGGAGCGTGGCCGGTGCGTTCGACAGGTCGCGGGCGAGCTCGGTGGCCCGGGCGGTGATGCGGCCGCGTTCGACGCCGCGCTTCACCTCTTCGAGGGGGAGCGACGACGACAGGAGCGTGAGGGCTTCGAGCGGCGGCTCCTGCTGGGACATGCGCTTGAGGGGGCGATAGCGGTAGCGCGCCAGGAGCACGCCCTCGACGACCGCCTGCGCCGCGTCCGCGGGCGCGACACCGACCAGGTCCGGCAGGGTGATGGCGAGGTGGGCGTAGCGGCTCCCCGCCCTGGCGAAGGCGGCCGCGGCGTGCCGGAGGGACGTCAGGTCGCGCCCGGCCTTCTCTCCCATGCCCACGACCACGAGCGCAGGGCCCTCCGCGCGGGGGATGACGAGGGACTGGCCGACCTTTCCCGCGAAGCCGGCGGACGTGAGCCGGGGCCGATCCAACCCAAGCTCACGCGGCACGTCTCCTTCGACGCCGACGAGCATGCCGATGCCGCCCGCCTCCTTGGGCACTGCCTTCGCGACGTGGATCTGGGTCGCCGCGATCTCATCCACGGAAGGGGCGGGATGAAAGTCAGACACTGCTTCGGCATGAAAGGTTGGAAACGTCATGGCTCTGTCCTCGTCCGCCGCACCCGCGCGGCAATCACTGTCGATGTCGCGAGAACGTATTCACGCGCTGACCGACGCCAAGCCTGGGCTCCGGAGAGGCGAGCGCTGGCTCAGCGCGCAGGGATGGGACGGGAATCGCGAGCATCCGTGCCAGCGAAGGCGAGCCCTTCGCCGGCTGGCCGCGGAGACGCAACAGCGGCAATGACAGATTCAGGACTTCGGCATCGTCCGGAGGGCAGGCATTGGGACTACGTGCGCATGCGCACGCGCGTCTCGTGCACCGTGTCCGGCGGGGGCGCGGTCCGCTCGCGCTCCTGGGCGCGCATCAGGCGCAGGATGCTGGGCCCCAGCACGTCGATTTCGGTGGAGGCGTAGGCCTCTGTTCCAAAGCGGCGGATGGAGTCCGTCTGCTTCGCCAGGATGCGCGCGTCCTGTCCGAAGATGTGCAGGGCCACGGGCAGGACGAACGGCATCGCGGCCGAGAGCAGGAAGCGCGGCACCGGCAGTTTGACCGTCACCACCGCGTACACGAGCGTTTCAAAGTCGCTCACCGGCGTCATCGCGGAGTTGACCAGGATGTGGCTCTTCTCCCCGATGCGGTACTCCACCTGGGCGATGGAGGGCATCAGGAAGCGGTCGAAGTGCTGCACCACCCCGCCGCCCGGCGCGAGCAGCCTCCCGACGAGCCCCTTGGGCGCGGGCTCCCCGACGTACTCCGCCTCCACACGGTCCGCGCTCCTGCGCACCACCACGTCGATCTCATTGCGCTTCTCCGCGGTGCGGAACAGGCCGCCGTGGAGGAACGCGGTGTGCGGCACATCCAGCGTGTTCTCCAACACCGCGTGCAGCGACCCCGGTGCGCGCAGCACCTGGCGCACGGTGCGGTAGTCGGGCGCGTCCAGCAGCGGGAAGCGGAAGGGCTCCGTCGTGGGCTCCACGCCGGGCGTGGAGTAGACCCAGACGAAGCCGTCCTGCTCGCGGGTCTCGTAGGCGGTGGCGCAGCGCGACTTCGCCTCGGACTCTCCCACGAGGCCGGGGATGAGCCGGCATTGGCCGCCTGGGTCGAAGCGCCAGCCGTGGTAGCCGCACTCCAGAAGTCCCCCCTGCACGCGTCCCAGGGAGAGGGGCACGTTGCGGTGCGGGCACCGGTCCATGAGCGCGCCGGGCTTGCCGCCCTCACCCCGGAACAGCACCAGGGGCGTGCCCTGGAGCGTGCGCGCGAGCGGCTTGCTGCCCAGCTCTCGCGACGTGCACAGGATGAACCACGAGTGCGGAAGCTTGACGACGGAGATGTGGCTGGGAGACGCACCTGGGGTGCGCCCCTCCTCGCGGGCGGTCATGCGCCCAGTCTAATGGGCCCGGGCCCGCGTGCACGCCCCCTTCAGGCTGGCAGGTCGGCGGCGCGCTGGGCGGCCTCCGGGTTGGGGGGCTGGGGCATCACCCCTCCGCTCATCCTCCGGCAGGACTCCTCGCAGCGACGGCACGCCTCCGCGCAGGCCTTCATCAGGTGCTCCGCGTCCTTCTGCTCGCAGGCCGCCGCGCACGGGCCGCACACCTCCGCGCAGGCGAAGCAGGTGCGGGAGTGCAGCTTGGAGCCTCGCAGCAGGAAGCGGGCGCTCGTCTCGCAGATGTCCGCGCAGTCCATCAACAGTTGGAGGCGGCCCGGCTCGGCGTATCCGCCGCCCTTCTGGAGACAGTCCGCCAGCGTCTCCAGACAGAGGCGATGACAGGCCAGGCAGTGCTCGATGCACTTCCGCATTTCGTCCTCATCTCGCACCGCTTCAGCGCTCGCCATGGGCTTTCCTTTCGGCAGGGGGGTCCCCTGCTCAGGGTGCGCACGCGCGGGGCCGGGCTCCTCCGGCCCCCGCGCGGTCGCCTGCCCGGGTGGCCTAGGCCTTCAGCCGTCGCAGCCGCAGGGCGTTGGCGATGACGGACACCGAGGAGAGGCTCATCGCCGCGCTCGCGAACAGCGGGCTCAAGAGCAGGCCGAAGACGGGGTACAGCACGCCCGCGGCCAGTGGCACGCCCAGCAGGTTGTAAATGAAGGCGAAGAAGAGGTTCTGCCGGATGTTGCGCAGCACGCCCTGGCTCAAGCGGCGCGCGCGAGAGATGCCGCGCAGGTCGCCCTTCACCAGCGTCACGCCCGCGCTCTCCATCGCGATGTCCGTGCCCGTCCCCATCGCGATGCCCACGTCCGCCCGCGCGAGCGCCGGTGCGTCGTTCACACCGTCGCCCGCCATCGCCACCACGCGTCCCTGGGATTGCAGGTGCTTCACCGCGTCGCCCTTGGCGTCCGGCTGCACTCCGGCGATGACTTCCGTGATGCCCAGCCGACGCGCCACCGCGTGCGCCGTGGTCGGGCTGTCGCCGGTCAGCATCACCACGCGCAGGCCCTCGCTTCGCAGGAGCGCCAGGGCCTCCGGCGTGGACGCCTTCACCGGATCCTCCACGCCCAGCAGGCTCGCGACCCGGCCATCCACCGACACCAGCACCACCGTCTGGCCCTCCTGCCGCAGCACTTCAGCCCGCTCCGTCAGCGCGTCCACCGGCACGCCCAGCGTCCGCATCAGGGCCGCGTTGCCCAGGGCGATGTCGTGCCCGTCCACGCGCCCCCGCACGCCCTGGCCCGGCAGGGACTGGAAGTCCTCCACGCCGACCAGGGAGATGCCCCGCTCCCGTGCGCCCGCGACCAGCGCCGCCGCCAGCGGGTGTTCGCTGCCCCGCTCCAGGCTCGCGGCCCGTCGCAGCAACACGGTGGCGTCCTGGCCCGGTACGGGCTCCACCGACACGAGTCGCGGCTTGCCCTCGGTCAACGTGCCCGTCTTGTCCACCACCAGCGTGTCCACCGCGGCCATCCGCTCCAGCGCCGCCGCGTCGCGGATGAGCACCCCCATGCGCGCGCCCTGCCCCGTGCCCACCATCACGGACATCGGCGTGGCCAGTCCCAGCGCGCACGGGCACGCGATGATCAACACCGCCACCGCGTTCACCAACGCATGCGCGAGCCGGGGCTCCGGGCCCCACACCGCCCAGACC
>NZ_RAVZ01000269.1 GCF_003611635.1 Corallococcus terminator
GGCTACGGGTGGACCGTATGCGGTGGTGGCGCACTCGCTTGGCGCGGCGGCCACGGCGGTGGCGCTGCGGGACGGAATGAAGGTGGAGCGCGCGGTCTTCATCTCTCCGCCGTCCGACCCCCTGGCGGGCATCCGGGCCTTCGCGGACACGGTGGGCCTGTCAGAGGACGTGTGGCGGCGGATGGCGACGCGAATCGAAGCGCGCTTCGACATGCGGCTGGCGGACCTGGTGGTGCCCGGCTTCGCGCCACGGCTGGAGGTGCCGCTGCGCATCTTCCACGACATGGGGGACCGCGAGGTGCCGCTGCGGGCGGGCGAAGCGGTGGCGAAGGCGTGGCCGGGGGCGAAGCTCACGCGCACGCAGGGGTTGGGGCACTTCCGCATCCTCTATGCGCCGGAGGTCGTGTCGCCCGTGGTGGACTTCCTGGCGCAAGGACGGCCGAGCAACGCATGGCCCGGCCCGGAGTTGCTGGCGTCGTCGGCATCCGCCAGAGGGACGACATCGCGCCAGGTGCATGGGCGCTGAGCCGTCGCAGCAGCTTCCCGGCCCGGACTTCCTCCTTCAGCTCCGGGCCGCCGTCAGCCTCCGGCGCAGCCAGGCCTCGCCGCTCACCAGTCCGATGCCCGCCAGCACCAGGGCCGCACCCCCGACGAAGCTCAGCGTGAGTGGCTCCTTGAAGATGAGCACTCCCATGGTCACGCCGAACAGCGGCGTCATGAAGGAGAACACGGCCAGGTTGGACGCAAGGTAGCGGCGCAGCAACCAGAACCAGGCCAGATAGCTGGCGAAGGAAATGCCGATGCCCTGGAACAGCACGCTGCCCACCGCGATGGGCGTCACGGAGATGTGCGTTGCCTGCCCCGTGATGAGCGCCACGCCCAGCAGCAGCACGAAGCAGAGGGCCAGTTGGTAGAACAGCGTCAGGGCCGGCGGCGCTTCGGAGAGGCGCGAGCCACGGACGACCACCGTCGTGAGACCCCACGCGAGGCCCGCGCCCACCGCGAGCGCATCGCCCAGCAACATGCGCGCGTCGAAGTGCGTGAGCGTCGCCCCGCCAGCGAATGCCACGGCGATGCCTCCGAAGCACACGGCGATGCCCATCCATTGGAGCGGTCGCAGCCGTTCACCGGGCAGCAGCAGGTGCAGTCCGAGCGCGGAGAAGACGGGTGCGGTGTAGAGGAACACCGCGACATGGCCCGCGCTGGTGTACGTGAGGGCCAGCGCGATCAGCAGGAACTCCGCGGAGAAGAGCAGGCCGGCGAGCAGGCCCCCTCGCAGCGTCCCCTGACGCAGGCCTTCCCACCCCCCACGAAACGTCATGAGGAGGCCCACGAGCAGTGCGGCCAACCCCGAGCGCAGTGACGCCTGGAGGATGGGCGCGATGTCGTGCGCGGCCAGCTTGATGGCCACCTGCTGCATGCCCCAGAGCGCGCACAGGCCCACCATCACCTGGAAGCTGAATGCGTCAGCGTCGCGACGCGGGCTCATCGGTGCACTTCCACCGGGTGGAGAGGCAGGGCAGGGGCGACGGGATGGAGTGCGGGCGCGGTGGGGAGCATGTCGGGGTGTCCGGGGGCGGACCTGCTCTTGATTAACCGGTACCGCCCGGCTGCGACAGCACCCGCTGCTCTGAAAACGCCGAGGGCACCGCCGAGAATCGCGGAAAATCTCCCTTACCCGGAGTCCTCCGCTGATTCGGAGCCGGAACCCGCGGCCGTGGGACGAAGTGTGCGTGGGAGCGGCCGACTGGCGGCTACCGGTCCATGCCGCGCGCGCCACCCGCGCGCCGTCGTGTGAAAAGACAAACACGGGTTTCGCACCTGCGTCCGTGTCCTTCCAATGACAGGGACTGGATGCGACGCTTCATCCCATCCTCGGTGTGTCGTCGACGAAAACCTTGTCAGCCAACCCGCTTGTCGAGGCTGACAAGGTGGAGAAGACTCTCCGGCATGCGCGCCGACCGTTTCAGCGTCCAGTGGATGAGCCTGGACACGTGACGTCTTCTCCCGTGTCGCCCAGACCCGTGGATATCCCGCCACGGGTGCGCCAGCGAGCAGAGGGCTTGGGGGGCCAGGGTGAGGAGTGGTTGTCGCGGCTGCCGGCGATTGTGGATGCCCTGGCGCGAAGGTGGTCACTCGATGTGGGTGAGTCCCTGGAGGGAGGCACCGCGGCGTTCGTCGCGCGCGTTCGCACGGCGGCAGGATCGGAGGCGATCCTGAAGGTCGGTTCGCCCGTTGCAGACTTCGCGTCGCAGGCCGCCACGATTGCCGCGGCCGCGGGGCGCGGCTACGTGCGGCTCTTCGACTACGCCGCCGAAAGCAACGCGATGCTCCTCGAACCGCTGGGTGCCTCCATGGTGCAATCCGGCTTGCCGCCGGGGCGCCAGCTCGAAGTCCTGGTCGAGCTGCTGAGAACCGCGTGGGAGGCACCCGCCGACGGGCTCGCCTTCGAGAACAAGGCGCTCAGCCTGGGAATCCTCATTGAGTCGTTATGGGAGCAACTGGGGCACCCGATCGACGGAGCCGTTGTCGAGCAGGCGCTGGATTTCGTCGAGCGGCGGTCGGGGGCCGTTGGCTCGTTCCAGAGTGTCAGGCTGCACGGGGATGCGGTGCCGGCCAACGCCCTCCGTGTGCTCGCCCCGCGTGCCGGCGCTGAAACCGGCTTCGTGCTGGTGGACCCGGACGGATTTTTTGGCGACCCCGCCTACGACCTCGGCGTCGCGCTGCGGGATTGGTGTGACGAACTCCGTCAGGCTCCGGAACGGGCGCGCGCCTTCTGCCGGATCCTCGCTGACCGCAGCGGACTGGATGCGCAGGCGATCTGGGAGTGGGGCTACATTGAGCGCGTCTCGACGGGCTTGTATCTGCTGTCGATGAAGATGGATGACCTTGCCGAACCGTTTCTTGCGACTGCGCACCTGTTGCGGCGGGCATAGCCGAGGAGGCCGTTCCTGCGTGCTCGCAACATTGAAGCCACCACGGCCTGGAGGAACGCGACGCTGGCCACGCGAGGTCTCGGCACGGGCCCCCTGGACTTCACGGGGGGCCCTGGCGCAGCGTCGGGGGGCCGCATCCTGCGGCGGTTTGCCCTTCTCCTGGAGTCGGACATGCGTCGTTTCTTCGTGATGATGTCGCTGGTGGCCCTGAGTGCCTGTGGTGGTCAGCCCACTGAAGCGGAGGCTCCCGCCGAGCCGGCCGCCGAGGTCGGGGAGAGCGGGCCGGGCGCGCAGAGCCTCGGGCCTTCGTGCACGTCGGGAAATAGCTGGGAGTGTTACTGCGCCCAGTTCAGGACCTTCGACACCTGTCGGCAGGCGCCGCTTCGCCAGTGCGTCTGGGCCTACAACCGCTGCAGCCCGACCTACGAGTAGCCGCTCCTGTGACGGGAGGCAGCCGTGCTGCCTTCCGGCCTACGCGCCGCGCGGGTTCATGCTCGGCGCGAACCCGGGCTTGCGCCGCGCGTGGGAGGCCTGCTCGTAGGCGTAGGCGAGCTTGAGCAGCACGGGCTCGCTCCAGGCGCGGCCGATGAAGGACAGCCCCACCGGCAGCCCGTGCACATCCCCCGCGGGCACCGTGAGGGTCGGGTAGCCGGACACGGCGGCGGGGGTGGAACTGCTGCCCAGCCAGTGGTCGCCCAGCACCAGATCGATGGGCCCCGGCGGTGCCTGGGTCGGGGCCACGAGCGCATCCAGCTTGTGCTTGTTCATCACCGCGTCCACGCCCTCGGCGCGCGAGAACCGGCGGCACTCCGCGAGCGCCTTGCGGTAGGTGGCGTCGGTGAGCGGGCCCTTCTGCTGCGCCTGGAGCAGGATCTCCTGGCCGAAGTGGGGCATCTCGCGATCGCGGTGCTTCTCGTTGAAGGCGATGAGGTCCGCGAGCGTTCGCACCGGGGCGCCCTCACCTAGTTGTGCGAGGTAGGCCTCGAGGCCCGCCTTGAACTCGTAGAGCATGACCTCGAGCTCCGGCCCGTCGAGCTTGTTCATGTTGGGCAGGGGCGCGGGGTCCACCAGCACCGCGCCTTGCGCCTTCATCAATTCGAGCGCGCGCTCCACGACCGCGTCGGTGGCCGGGTGGTAGCCGAAGAGGCGCTCGCGTGGCACGCCGATGCGCGCGCCCGCGAGCCCCTTCGGGTCGAGGAACTTCGTGTAGTCCGCGTGGGCGCGGCCCCGGCCCGTGGCGGTGGCCGCGTCGCGTGGATCCTCGCCCGCGAGCACGCCCAGCAGCACCGCTGCGTCCGCCACGGTGCGCGTCATGGGGCCGGCGGTGTCCTGGGTGGAGGAGATGGGGATGATGCCCGCGCGGCTGACGAGCCCCACCGTGGGCTTCAGCCCCACCAACGCGCATGCGGACGCGGGGGAGACGATGGAGCCGTCCGTCTCGGTGCCCACCGACACGGCGCAGAAGTTGGCCGCGGTCGCGGCGCCCGAGCCGGAGCTCGAACCGGAAGGGGTCCGGTCCAGCGCGTACGGATTGCGGCACAGGCCACCGCGCGCGCTCCAGCCACTCATGGAATGCGTGGAGCGGAAGTTGGCCCACTCGCTGAGGTTCGTCTTGCCCAGGAGGACGGCACCGGCGGCGCGCAGCCGCTCCACGATGAAGGCGTCGCGCGGGGGCAGGGCGCCCACCAGCGCGAGCGAGCCCGCGGTGGTCTGCATCCGGTCCGCCGTGGCGATGTTGTCCTTGATGAGCACGGGGATGCCGTGCAGCGGTCCGCGCGCGCCCTTTGCCTTGCGCTCGGCGTCCAGCGCTTCGGCCATCGCGAGCGCGTCGGGGTTGGTTTCGATGACGGAGCACAACGGCAGCTCCCCCGTGCGGTCGAGCGCACGGATGCGGGCGAGGTAGGCCTCCGTCAGTCCGCGCGCGGTGTGCTTGCCGGACTCCAGGCCCGCTCGCAGCTCCGCGACCGTCGCCTCCTCGAATGCGAACGCCCCGGCCGCGGTGGTGCCCGGTGATGCGGTCGGAGACTCCGCGTGCGCATCCCGGGCAGCCAGCGCCCCTGTCACGGCCGCCGCGGCCCCGAGGAGCGTACGGCGGGAGAGACCAGGCGGGTTCACGTGGGACGCAGCCGTCTTCTTCGTCATGGAGTGGGCACCCAGTGTGGGAAGGGGACCTCAGTGGACCAGATGCCTTCACCGGGAGGAAGGGCGCCCCCAGCTCGCGCCGACCTCCATGAATGAGGTCTCGTGCCCAGGTCCTTCATGGCGAAGCCAGGGGAGCCCGAGGCAGGACCTCACGGGGCCTGGGGGCCCCAGTAGAACCCGGTACCGTCGAGGGTGGCGCTCCACAGTTCGTCCGATGACAGCCCTTCGACGGTCGTGAAGACCTGGGTGCCGAAGCGGAAGTCATTCCAGGTCGTTCCATCGAAACGAACGAGGTCGTCCGAGCCCAGGACCGCGATGACGGCGCCCCGTCCGAAGGCCACCACGTCGAGGATGTCGGGCGAGACGCCACCATCCACGAAGACGGGGTAGGGGGGCTTCGTGCTCCAGGTTCCCGCCGCCCGCTCCAGGAACAGCCCCTGGCTTCCGGCCGCGTAGGCAAGGCCCGGCGCCACGACGTGCACGGTGTGCAGGGCGACCTGTCCTCCGGAGGGCGACGGCAGTGTCTCCTTCAGCCACGGGCCTCCGTCCGCGTTGACGTGGTACGCGACGGGCACCTCGCCCGCCTGGCCCACGGTGATGAGTGTGCGCGGGTCGAGTCCGTGGATGGCGCGGAGGTCCGCGTCCACGCGCTCCACCCGCACCGGCTCCGCAGGGTAGTCCCAGCGCAGGATGTCACCGGCCTTGCTCACCGCGTAGAGCGTCGTGCCTCCGTCCGCCTCGAAGCCCACGAGGTCCTGGATGGCCGCCCCGCCTCCGTTGAAGGACATCAGCGCGCAGGGTTCCCCAGCGGACAGCGTCCGCGTGGCGAGCCGCCCCTCCCCGGAGCCCATGAACACCCGCCCATCGCTCGGTCGCGCCCACGCGGTGGACCATGCCCCGTGGCAATCGGTGAACCGCTCGATGTCGAAGCCGCCGTCGGTCTCCCGGCGGACGTGGGCGAGCACGTCGTTGTTGCTGCTCACGAGCCAGGCCTGGTTGCGCGCGTGGGGCGCCACGTCCTGGAAGCTCGCACCTGTGACGGGCTCGGTCATCCTCCAATCAAAGCCGTCACAGACGGGCGCCGGGTCCTTCTGGCCGTCACAGTTGTTGTCCAGGAAGTCGCAGCGCTCCTCCACGCCCGGGGAGATGGAAGCGGAGCGGTCATCACAGTCCGTGCCCCGGGAGGCGATGCTCACGTAGCCATCGCCATCTTCATCCCGCGCGCTCAACTCCAGTTCGAGCGTGGTGGTCCCCTTCTCGGGAACAACCCCCTGCGCCGACGCGGTGGCCACCTCCAGGCCCGAGCACGAGCGCTCGCGGGCGGACGCCGACACCTTCACGGTGTCACTCCATCCTGCCGGGCGAACGAATCCCGCCTCCGCCGTCCCCGGTCCCGCGAGCCCGGGCGGCTCCACCGACAGCTCCAGAATCCTGGCTCCGTCCTCCGCGTCCACCAGTCGCAGCGTGACGCAGCCTGGACGGAAGCCGTCGTAGGTCAGCAGCACCTGGACCTGACAGGGGTGGCTCGCGTCGCACCCGCTGGGGCGCTCCCTTTCGAGTTCCTCGATGTCCGGCACCGTGCAGGTGATGCAGAGCAACCCGAGTCCCACGGCCACGGCGCGCTTCATGGCGAGACCTCCGTCCGCGGCGACGGCGGGTCGTCCGTGAGCAGCCAGGTGATGGCGCCTCCAGCGGCGGCGGTGATGGCCGCGCCCAATAGGACGTTGGCCGCGAGCGCCTGTCCCCGCGCGCTGTCCAGGTGCGCGGTCCGGTTGCTGTAGAAGGCATCATCGCGCGCGGCATTCACGTTGCTCCGCGACTGGAGGCCGAAGTAGCTGCCGAGGCCGCCGAGCACCACGCCCCCTCCCAGCAAGGCCATTGGAAGCACCGGCATGGCGCGCGTGCGCTGTACCTCCGCCTGCACTCCGGGCGGAGCGAATTCGGGGGCCGGAGTCCGCGCGAGCTGCGCATCCGACAGCGCATGCGGTGTATCCGAGGGTGGGCGGGGATTGCGTGTCAGCTCACGCTGGACGGTCCGGCGCACCTCCTCGAAGTCGCGTGACACCTTGGGAGACACCTTCACCGGAAGGCTTGCGTCGGGCAGCAGGGTCAGCCCGTCCTTGAAGGAGGCCAGGGACTCCTGCCGGCGTCCCAGGTCCGCGAGCACGAGCCCTCGGAAGATGGCCACCTGCCCCCGCTCCCTGCTGTCGCGCGCTACGAGATTCACCGCGTCGAGCTGCTGGAGGGCGTGCTCGTAGTCGAGCTCCTCGTAGGCGTGGGATGCGGCGGACATCCGGGCCTGGAAGTCCGGGCCCGCGGAGGCCGCCGGCTGGCTCCAGGCGGGCGACCCCAGCATCAGCGCAAGGCCGAGCACGATTCGCAGGTCCATGGGAGTGGAAGATACCGACCCGACCCACCTCCTCAAATGAGCCCCTCTCCGTCTGATGCTTTCAGGACATGGTTTCTTCTGCTGTCGTCGGAGAAGTACACCTGACAGGCAGCGAAGAGACCGGCACTGCCACGATGGGCGTGCCCTGACCGGACGGCCTGCCGAGGCGCTGCGCTCTGGCATTGCACCCGGACTGCCTCCATGTGATAGCCGCGCCCCCCAACCTGGAGGCGTGATGTCGAAACGGATTGCCTGGCTGTCCCCGTGTCTTGCCTTGCTGCTGTCTGGATGCATGTCATTGGAGGGCGATGACGCGCGGGAGCTGGCGGTTCAGCAGCAGGCCCTGACTGGCACGCAGGTCATCGACTTCTCCACCGCGAGCACGCTGGCGAACACGGACGCGTCCGGCAAGAGCGGCGGCATGACCGTGCTCAAGACGAACAGCTCGAACTGCACGGTGGGCGCGTACGCGGATTGCTACGCGCAGTACATCGAGTTCAGCCCGACCTACACGGGCTACCTGACCTTCAACCTTTCGAGCCTCACCCAGGCCGCGCCAACCCCTGCTCAAGTCACCCAGCTCCAACTGCTGACGAAGTACCAGGGACCCGGGGTCGCCACGTCCTACTACCAGTGGCAGCTCTACCGGTTCACGACCTCGAGCTGGGTCAACATCGCCAACTCGCAGGGGCGCGGCGACTGGGTGTGGACCCAGGCCCTGACGCTCAACCTCCCGGGCACGGAGGCGGCTTCCCACTTCGTCTCCAGCACCGGCGAGATTCGCGCGCGCCTCATCAAGGGCGCGGGGACGGATGCGGCGCAGCTCGACAGCCTCCGCCTCCAGGTGTCCTGGGACATCCCCACGACGTGCACCGCGGAGACCAACGCGGCCTTCTGCACGCGGCTGGGCGCGACCTGCGGGCAGGTGAGTGGCACCGACAACTGCGGCCAGGCGCGCACGGTCTCCAGTTGCGGCGGCTGCCAGAGCCCGGACACGTGTGGCGGCGGTGGCACCCCGAACGTCTGTGGCCAGGGGACGGCCTGCACGCTGCCGGCCTTCCCCAAGGGCACCACCTGGATGTGGGACCTGGAGAACAGCGCCATTCCCACGAACCTCAACGCGCAGGTCTACGTCGTGGACCTCTTCAACACGTCGACCGCGAAGATCCAGGAGTACAAGAACGCCGGCAAGAAGGTGGTCTGCTACTTCAGCGCCGGCACCTACGAAGACTGGCGGAGCGATGCCGGCCAGTTCCCCCAGGACACCTATTGCAGCCCCGGGGAGGACTGCGCCCAGTCCGTCCACATCCTGGGCGAATGGTGTGAGAGCGGCGGCGGCTGTGAGTGGTGGTTGGATTACCGCAAGCAGGCGGTGCGGACGGTGATGACGTCCCGCTTGCAGTTGGCGAAGAACAAGGGCTGTGACGCGGTGGAGCCGGACAACATCGACGGCTACTCGCACGATGACAGCATCAGTTGCACCGACCAGGCCTGCTGGAGCCTCACGGCGAACAACCAGCTCGAATACAACCGCTGGCTGGCCGACACGGCCCATTCCCTGTGTCTGGGCATCGCGCTGAAGAACGATGTCGACCAGATCCCCGCGCTCGCCAGCTCCTTCGACTTCGCCATCAACGAGCAGTGCCAGAAGTACAACGAGTGCGGCGCCTACAAGACCTGGTTCGCGAACCAGAACAAGGCGGTCTTCAACGCCGAGTACCGCGTGGATTCGAGCGACGAACTCACGAACTGGTCGTCGTGCACGGGAACCGGGACGACCTGCGCCTGCGGCGAGAGCGGCTTCGTCCAGGGAGACATGCGCACCCTGGTCTTCAGCACCGCGTCGGTCCGCTACAACAACCTCAACCTCACCTGCTGGTAGCGCGACAGGCCGGGGCGGTTGTTGTCCCGCTCCGGCTTGCCACCCGCCATGGGGCGTGCCGCCACGTCAGGGCACGTCCATGGCGGTCGGGTCGGCCTTCCAGCGCTGGAGCTGCTCCTTGGAGGGAAAGCCCTGCACGCGGTAGCGCTCCGGGTACAGCCCCGGCTCCGGCATCAGCATCGTCCCGGCGTCGCGCACCACGAGGTCCCAGCGGACGGAGGCCACCGGGGGCGCGTCGGGGCCCAGCGCCGCGTCCACGAAGACGATGACCTCCGCGCGCGGCAGCAGCGTCGCGCCAACGCTGGACCAGACAGCCTGTCCGAAGAGGCGCCCCTGGTCGTTCTGCTCCGGGAGGTAGCCGGCGATGAAGAGCTGCTCGCTGTCCTTCTCCTGTTCCCTCCGGAGCCGCTCGGTCTGTTCCTGGTAGCCGCGCAGCCGGCTGATGAACGCGAGTCTCTCCAGGAGGCTCCGCGACGGGCTCTCTGGTTCGGGCAGGAAGGGCTTCCACCCGTCGGGCGTGAGGCGCAGCGCGTGCCCGTCCACCGGTCGCGGCGCCTTGACGCCCTCCATGCCTACCTCCGCCACCGCGAGCAGGCCCGTCGCGTCCTCGGCGCCGGTGATGAGCAGCGTGTCCCGGTTGGGCACCATCACCACCGGCTCTCCCTTGACCTCGCAGCCCTTCACCACTTCATCCAACAGCAGCCGCGAGGCGGCGTAGCTGTCACTCGTGGAGAGCACGCAGGCGCCCAGGGTCAGCGACCTGAGCGGCACGGCGTCCAGCCGGCGCAGGTTGGTCATCGCATCGGTGCGGGCCTGCTCGTAGGAGATGCCCCAGCGCGCCAACTCGCCCGGAGAGACGTAGCGCATGGCTTCCTGGGTGTCCTGGACGAGCGCCTCCGCCAGCACCTCCCCCAGTGGCCGCCAGGACACCGGCCCCGGATCGTCGGACTGCTGGGCGAATTGTTCGAAGGTGTCGCGAGCGCGCACCACCAACATCAGGTGCGGACGCGCCTGGGCGTAGGTCTCCGGAGCGTCCGAGAGCACGCCTGCCCGCCCCAATCGCGCGAGCACCTCGCCGCGCCGTTCTGGCGAAGAGGCCCGATATTCGGCGTAGAAGTTGGTGAGGAAGAACGACATCCCCAAGCCGCCGTCCGGGGTGAAGCCCTGGATGAGGAAGCGCTCCGGATCGTACGTCAGCTCGCCCGGGGCGCCCGCGGCACGGAGGGCCTCAAGCGCCTGCTGGGCGAACGCGTCCTTCTCCATCACCTCCGGGTCCAACGGACCGGCCACCTGCCTCGTCCCGCTGGCGAAGACCAGCACGGCGACGAGCACCAGGACCGAGACACCGAAGAGGGCCACCTTCCACTGCGCATTGCGTGACATGGGGTCGGGAGAAGACATCGCCGGGGAGGCTGCGCGCAACCCATGGAGCATGGGTGCGCTTCAAGGTGCTGCCGCCGCCCACGCAAGGTGAAATGGCGCGGTCGCGAGGGCGGCGGCTGTACGGGTAGCGAACGCTAGGGCACGGCGCTCACGTCCACGTCGATGACGCGCGGCTCCTCGGTGCTCGTCGTGCCGGTGACCGAGGGCATCACAGCGTTCACCTGGAGCGTCAGCGCCCATTCGCCCGTGCTGAGCTGGGTGGGCACGTACTTCCAGGAGAGGTGCACGGCGCCCGCGGTCTCACCCTCGGCCCACAGCGCCTCGCGCGCCCGCTGCTCGATCTGCGCCGTCGTCAGCCGCGTCCGGAGCAGGTGGCCGGCACGGGCCAGGGGCGGCCAACTGATGAGCGCGCGCTGGAAGCTGCCATCCGCGCCGTGGGACACCACCGCGCGGTGGCCCTCCACGCGAATGCCATTGATGGCGCGCATCACGAAGGTCTTGTGGCGGTGGAGCACGGGCGCTTCGATGACCGAGTTCACCTCGCTCTGGATGAAGGACTTCACCTGCCGCACCGGCCCCAGCTCCGCCGTGGGGATGCCCCAGCGCTGCAGGCGTGCGATGGCGGTCCGCTGCAAGATCGCGGGCTCCTGCGGTGTCTCCGGGCCACTGCCGACCTTGTTCAGCACCAGCACCTGACCTTCGGACGGGTCGCGCTCCAGCTTCCAGGTCTGGGACTCCAGATCCCTTCGGGCGCCCAGCTCCTCCACCTGGGTGAAGGGCTCGGTCGTTCCCACCAGGGAACGCTGCAACACGGCGTCATCGAACGCGGTCCGGGGAAGCAGCGTGGTGGGGATGGCTCCGGTGGGAGGCGTGGCGAGCGCCGTGGAATCGAAGATGAAGCCGAGGGTCGCGCTGGCGATCTGGGTGGTGATGGCGGCGGGCTCCATGACTGCCCCGCTGTCACAGCCAGGCGCGGCGGCGAGCGGAAGGAGGGTCAGGAATCGGATGAGCAGATGGGTCTTCATGGCGGTTCGTTCTCTCTGTGCGAGGGCGGTGGAGGAGGAGGTCACTCGGGCAGCTTCTGCCCGTTGTCGGGGTCGCAGCCCCCCACGTAGAAGTAGCTGGAGGCGACCTTGCTCCCAGTGTTCTTGCGATCCCTCCAGCCGCCGGCCTCGAACATCGCCAGACGCAGCGCCTTGGTTTCACCGAAGACGATGGACACCGGGCAGTCGTCGTTGTTCTTGCCGATGTCCCAGTCGTAGGCCTCGTCAATCCAGTTCTCGCCCACGCCATCGCCCCGGGAGTTGGCCACGTAGCGTTTCACGTAGCGCTTCACGAAGTTGCCGCACGACGAATCACCGTGAAAGGCATTCCACATGCTGAAGCCGCTGGTGCTCGTCACGAGCGCCTGCCGGTATCCGCCCTGCTTCCAGACCTGGTAGTCGCCAGACTGGCAGGCCTTCACGACGGCGATGTTCAGCTTGCCGTTGCCCAGGTTCATGTGGATGTCCGTGATGGCTTCACACGCATCCGCGTTGGTTCCCATCACGAGCCAACTGCGCAGGAACGACTCGTTGTGGCCACCATGGGTGTGCACGAAGAGGACGTCCGCGTCGTCCACGCCGGCATTCGCCTGGGTGTCCTGCGCGTTGGCCGCGGTTCCCTTCGAAGCATCGGTCCAGAGGTCCGCCCGCGCACTGGAGTTGTTGATTGTCCGGACGTCCGTCCAGAGGCCAGCGCTCACGAGCGAGTTGAAGTAGCCCGCGAACTCCGCCGCCGTCTTCGTGTGCACGGAGTGCGAGGACGCATCGCACTGCCCGGCGCCTCCGAAGTTGGCGATGCCGTAGACATGGGTTTCGTTCGCCAGCGCCGCCGCGGGCAGGAGCAGGGCCCCCGCGAGCGCCGCGCCCGTCCACTGCTGTGACTGCTTCCGGAGTCTCATGGTCCGTGTCTCCCCCCGTGTGGGGTGTTCGTGATGGCCTGTGGTGGCCTGGGGAGCGCGCGGTGTTCGCCGTGCGTTCCCTGGCCCTGGCCCATCAACGAAACCCGGGGCGAAACTCCCTCACCCCCTTCGTGAGAAAGTTCCGGAAGCGCCCCGGTGGAGTCGAACCGCCCCGTGCTACCTGGCGGCGGGCACGAGGCCGTAGAGGGTGGTGACCTCCCGGGAGCGCGCGGCGTGCAGGGGGTCCGCCGCGTCCTTCGCCTTGGAGTGCCGCGCGGGGGTGGACTTGCGCCACGCCACCGTCAGGCCGCAGCGCGCGAACTGCTCCTCCAGCCACCCGGACGGACGCAGGCCCAGCAGCACCGCGAGGTCCGACAGGAGCAGTAGCCCCTCTCCGCCCGGGTTGAGCGCGGCGGGGAGCCCTTCGAGGAAGCGACGCAGGAACTGGCTGTCCTCGTCGAACACCGCGCGGTCCACCCGGTTCTTGGGCGGCTCGGGAATCCACGGCGGGTTGCAGACGACGAGGTCCGCCTTGCCTTCCGGAAACAGGTCCGCCTCCGCCACCTGGAAGTGCTCGGAGAGGCCGAGCCGCTCCGCGTTCTCCTGTGCGCACACCACCGCGCGGGAGTCGCAATCCGTGGCCTGGGCGGACGCCGCGCCGCGCTGCAGGAGCAGGAAGGAGAGCACGCCGGTGCCGGTGCCCACGTCGAACACGCGCTTGCCCTTCACGTCCGGCACGGCCGCCAGCAGCTCCACGTAGTCGGTGCGCGTGGGCAGGTAGACGCCGTAGTGCGGATGGAGCAGGCCCTTCAGGCCCGGGACGGCCAGGCCCTTGCGCTGCCACTCCGCGGCCCCGAGCATGCCGAGCAACTGCTTGAGTGGCACGACGGTGAAGTCCGTCGTGGGCTTGCCCCACACCTGCCGGCACGCTTCGGAGACGTCCGGGGCGCGCGCGAGCTCCAGGCGGTAGTTCCGATCGAGCGCGACGACGATGCGCGACAGCGTCGAGTGCTCCAACTGCCGCGCGCGGCGTTCGGCGCGGAACGCCTCCAGCGGCGAGCGGGCCTGCGGGGACCGTTCGATCCGCCGTCCCAGCGCGCCGAGCAGTTGCTTCGCGTTGTGGAAGTCACCGGTGTAGCGCAGGAACTCGCCCCGGCGGACGCGCTTGAGCGCGGTGTCGGCGCTGAGCGCGTCATCCACGGGGGACAGGCGCGTGGGCGCGGGCTCGTCACTCTCCGAATGCCAGGTGAACGCGGCGTCGGGCGGAAACTCGAAGGGCTCAGCGGTGGGCTGCGGCTTCTTCTGGGCGGCGGGTTGCTGCCGTTTCTGTGCGGCGGCGGGCGATGGCCTCTTCGGGGC
>NZ_RAVZ01000026.1 GCF_003611635.1 Corallococcus terminator
GGACCGGGCGCTCGCGCTGACGGACGCGGCGGCGGCGGGGGAGTTGCTCGTGGGCGCCTCGGTGAAGGCGCTGCTGGTGGAAGCGGGTGGGGTGCGCTTCGGCCCGGCGCGCGAACTGCCCGGCGGCACGGCGTGGCGGGTGGAAGTGGGCCCTCCTCCGGTCCGCGTGGAGTCCCTGGTGGGGCGCGACGAGGCGCTGGCCGAGGCGCGAGCGGTGGTGGATTCGGCGCGCAAGGGCGAGGGCGGCGCGCGGCTCTTCGTGGGCCCCACGGGCGTGGGCCGCAGCCGCTTCCTGGAGGCGGTGGAGGACCTGGCGGCGAATGCCACGCCGCTGCGGGTGGTGCACGCCTGGGGCGGAGACCCCCGGTCCGCGGGCGCGCTGGGCCTGGTGCGCACGGTGTTCGTCGCGCTGTCCCGCGCCGCGATGGGGACGGACGTGTCGGGCCCGCCGCTGTCGGGGCTGGGGCTCTCCGAAGCGGAGGCCCAGGCGCTCTGGCGGAGGCTCGCGCGGGGCGCGCCGATGGGCGGCCACCTGCCGGCGGGGGACGGGGCGGTGGTGGAGGCGCTGCGGCGCGTGGCTCAGCCGTCGGGCCTGTTGCTGCTGGTGGACGACGTGCACCGCGTGGACGGTGCGTCGTTGGAGCTGCTCGCCGGGGTGCTGGCGACGAAGGACACGCGCGTGGCGCTGGTGGGCACGGGCGACGTGGACGCGGTGCCCACGGCCCTGGCGTCGTTGCCGGTGACGGTGCTGGAGGGCCTGTCGTCCTCGGAGCTGAACGCGCTCCTGACCGCGAGCCTGGGGACGTCCCTGTCGCCGTCGCTGGAGCGCGCGGTGGGCGACCGGGTGCGAGGCAATCCCGCGCACGCGCTGGCCCTGGTGCGGCTGCTCGTCGCGGTGGGCGTGTTGCAGCGCACGGAGGAGGGGTTCCAGGCCAACGGACCGCTGTCCGCCGCATCCCTGCCGCAGGACCTGGGCCAGGTGCTTGGGGCGCGGCTGGAGCTGCTGCCTTCCGCGTCGCTGCGCTTCTTGCAGCGCGCCGCGGTGGAGGGCTCGCTCTTCTCCGCGGAGCTGGTGCGGGCGTCGCTGCCGAGCGCGGAGGGCGCGGAGGTGCTCGACGACGCCGAGTGGGTGGTGCCGGTGCCCCGGCAGCCCGGCAGCTTCCGCTTCACGCGGGAGGAGGCTCGGCAGGTGCTGCGCGAGCGCCTGTCGCCCATGCAGTTGCGGAACGCCCACGAAGAGCTGGCGGAGACGCTGGAGCGCGAGGCGTTCGCCAGCGAGCCGGCCCGCGAGGTGCGGGTGGCGGATCACCTGCTCGGGGCGGATGCACCCGGTGCGCAGGCCGCGTGCGAGCGGGCGGGAGACGGGTTCGCGGCGCGGGGCGAGTGGCGCGCGGCGGTGGAGTTCTACCGCTGGGCCCTGGGCCGCGCGCCTGGAGCGACGGCGGCGGTGGTGCGCTGGCAGTTGGGCGTGCTCGCGAGCGCGGCGCGGTGTCTCACGCAGGTGGATCCAGCGTCCGTGGACGGGCTGGTGACGCCGTGGCTGGACCGCGTGTCGGTGATGCAGACGCCGGGCACGTGGGCGGAGGCCGCACGGCGGCTGGCCATCGCGGAGCTGAAGCTGGGACGCATCGCGGACGCGGAGGTGCGCTTGAGCATGGCGCAGGGCCCGGCGAGCGCGGATCCAGAGGTCGAGGCCCTGGTGCTGGGAGAGCTGGCGCGGGTGCGCGAGGCCAAGGGCGAGACGACGGCCGCGGTGGAGTTGCTGGCGCGGGCCTTCCAGCGCATGGGCAACCGGACCGCGCGGGCGCCGGACTTCTACTGGGAGCACTACCTGTTGCTGGGCCGGTTGCAGCAGCGGCTGGGGCAACTCGACCGGGCGCGGGTGGCCTTCACGCGCGCGGCGGAGCAGGCGCGGTCGGTGGCGAGCGCGGTGGGACAGGCGCGGGCCCTGTCGCAGCTCGCGGGCCTGCGGGTGCTCGCGGGGGAGCCGGCGCAGGCGCTGTCTGAGCTGGAGCGCGCGCTGGTGCTGGCCGACCAGGGCGGGGATGCCCAGGAGGTGGCTCGCATCCACTTCAACGCCGGAAGGTTGCTGGTGGCGGGAGGGCGGGTGCCGGAGGCGCGCGAGCGGCTGGAGCAGGCCCGGGAGCGTGCCCGGGTGGCGGGTTGGCGGGAAGGTGAAGCCCTGGCCGCGCAGGTGCTGGGGACGATGGAAGGCCGGACCCCGCGCCGCTGATGTGCGAAAAAAATGTCAGCAGGCGTGCAGGCGTGCTGACTTCGACAGGGAGGGGCGTGGTTTTCCCGCCCGTCGCGCGGTGGGTCGATAGACTCCGGTGTCTTCCCTTCCGCCCTTTTCGCCTGCCATCGTGAATACGTTGCGTCTTTCTTCCCGTTCCCTGTGGGGTCTCGTCGCGCTGGGTGTCCTCGGTGCGTGTGGCCCGTCTCCGACGACCATCACCGTGGATCCGCCCGAGCTGCGCTACCTGCGCACGCAGGGGCAGAACCTGCCGTTGAAGTACACGGTGCTGGATGCGGATGGGCGCAAGATGATGGACGCGCGGCTGCGCTGGACCAGCTCCGCGCCGGAGGTGGCCTCCGTGCAGGAGGACGGCACGGTGGTGGCGCGCAAGTCCGGCAAGACCATCATCGGCGTGCAGGGGGGACGGGCGAAGGCGGCGCTGCCGTTGGACCTGACCATCCTCGCCACGCTGGAGGTGCGAGCGCCGGGCGCGGACTTCGTGGAGATGGGGCGCACCATCAAGCTGCGCGTGGTCGCGCGCAACGAGGTGGGCCACGTCATCCCCGACGCCATGCCTGCCTTCCGTTCCAGCAATGAAGCGGTGGCGCACGTGGAGAACGGGGAGCTCATCGCCTCGACGGCGGGCGTGGCCACTGTCACTGCGACGCTGGGACACCTGAGCCGCGCCATCGCGGTGCAGGTGGTGCCGCCGGACTTCGCCCGCCTGGGCCTGAACCTGACGTCGTACACCTTCAAGAAGAAGGGCCAGTCGGTGCAGGTCCAGGCGCGTGCGTACAACCGCAACGGCGCGGTGCTGGAGCGCGTGCCGCTGGAGTGGTTCAGCTCCAACGCGGCCGTGGTGACGGTGTCGCCCGAGGGCCGGGTGACGGCCGTGGGCACGGGCCGCGCGGTGGTGTCGGTGGTGGCCGGCCGTCGCCGCACCGCCGCGGACTTCATCGTCGAGTAGGCCTGTTCCGCTGCGTGGGTGCCCCGCCGTCATGAAGCGGCGGGGGCGAGCAACCAGGCCAGCCCGCTACTTCTTCTTCGCGGGCGGCGCGGACTTCGGCGCGGAGGGCTTGGGCGCGGTGTTCTTGCGGCCCTTCTTCGGCACCTCGTCCTCGGGGCAGGGCGGGCGGGGCCCATCGACGGGCGGCTGGATGGTGAACTCGACGCGGCGGTTGAGGGCCATGCCCTCTTCCGAGGCGTTGTCGGCCACGGGCTTGCTGCGCCCGAAGCCCTGCGAGCACACGCGCTCCGTGGCGACGCCGCTCTCGATGAGGAAGCGCTTCACGCTGGCGGCGCGGCGCTTGGACAGCTCCAGGTTGTAGCTGTCGCTGGCGCGCGAGTCGGTGTGGCCCTCGATGAGGATGCGGTCGAGCTTCGGGTTCACTTCCATCACCCGCGCCACCTCCTCCAGCACGGGGAAGGACTCGGACAGGATGACGTCCTGGTCGGTGGCGAAGTTCACCTGCTCCAGGATGACGATCTTGTTGCCCACGGTGCGCGCGAGCGGACAGCCGTCCCGGCCCCGCGTCCCAGCGGGCACGTCCGGGCACTTGTCGATCCGGTCCACCACGCCATCGCTGTCGCCGTCGGAGTCCGGGCAGCCGCCGTTCTCCACCGGGCCTGCCACGGTGGGGCAGCGGTCCTTCTCGCCAATGACGAAGTCGCCGTCCGGGTCGATGGGCGGCGGGGGCGGCTCGGGCGGCTCCTTGAAGCGCTCGATGGCCTCCCACTCACGCGTCTTGGCGGGCACCCAGATGATGGACGTAAAGAAGCTCAGGTTCGGTGACGCGAGCGAACAGCCGCAGCCCAGGCCGCCGCCGAAGGTGAAGGTGATGCCGGTGGAGCTGTACCAGCGCAGACCGATGAGCAGCTCGGCGGGAATCTGCCGGGGCTGATCCGGCTCTTTCTCCAGGCCCACCGCGCCGTTCACCATGCCGAGCAAGGTGATGCCGCTGCCGCGCAGCAGGGGCACCTCCGTGCCCAGGCCGAAGGGCGCCATGTCGCCCATGTTCACGCCGCTGAAGATGCGGTCCGGCCGCTTCCAGAAGCCGCCGTTGAGGGCCAGCAGGATGCCGGACTCGAAGCGGTAGTCGAGCACGAGCCCCGGCGCCCAGGTGAGTTCTCCATCACCCGCGAAGGCTTCCTGCACGCCGGTGGGGAAGCTGACGTTGAGGGTGAGCGCGCTGCCCCAGCCGTGGCCTTCCGCGGAGCGGCGCAGGCCGGGGAGGGCCACCTTGCCGGTGAGGCGCAGGTCGCCGAGCGCGAAGCTCTCCACCGGACCCTCGGTGCCGATGACCTCCAGGTTCTGGCCGCCCTGGAGCATCACGAGCGGCATGTCCACGCCCACTTCGGCCCAGTCGAAGAGGCCGACGGTGGCCATGACATCCAACTGGAGCCGGTTGCCCACGAGGCTGATGGAGCCCAGGTCTCCGTCCTTGGGGACGAGGGAGAGTGGGTTGAGGGAGTAGCTGAAGTAGGGCCCGGCGGAGACGGACAGGTGGGACAGGGGCCGGGACTGGGTGACCATCACCAGGTCCTGCGGCGCGCCGGACGGACGAAAGAGCTGGAGATTGAAGCGCGCATCCGGCGCGGCGCTGGCGGCGGTGGACAGCGACAGGGCCAGCAGCAGCAGCGGGAGGAGCGGCGTGCGGGAAGGCTTCATCGGACGCGGCGTGCGGAGCGCAGGAAGAGGAAGCCCATGGCGAGGGTGACCAGGATGGCGGCGCTGCCGGTGGGCGTGTCCTCGGCGGTGGTGCCGCAGCAGAAGGCGCCGCCCTGCGGTTCGGTGCCGGGCTTGCGGCGGCCGCGCTCGCACTGGAGGGTTTCGGCCGAGCAGAACTCGACGCCCAGGCAGTCGCCGCTGTCGGCGCAGGACTCGCTGCAGGTGTTGGAGGCGAGGTCGCAGGTGCCGCCGCAGGGGCAGTGGGCATCGGCGAAGCACTCGACGCACGCGGCGCCGTCGCACACGAGGCCCTCCGCGCACGTCACGGCGCAGGCGCCGGTGTTGGAGCAGGTGCGGGTGGTGGGGTCGCAGGTGCCGCTGCCGCAGTCGGAGTCATTGACGCAGCCCACGCAGACGCTGTTCTGCACGGAGCCGTCGGTGAGGCAGAACGGGGTGGCGTCACCGCAGGCGTCGCAGCGGTTGCCGCAGCGCTCGTCGGTGGTGCAGGCGCTGCATTCACCGCTCAGGCAGAACTGGCCGTCGCCGCATTCGAGGTCGGTGCGGCATTCGACGCAGACCTCGCCGTCGAGACAGAAGGGGCGCTCGCCGGGGCACTTCGAGCAGCCGGGGCCGCAGCGGTCGGCGGTGTTGCACTCCGGGACGGCGTCGACGCAGGCGCCGTTCAAGGTGTCGCAGCGCTGGCCGTTGGAGCACTGGCTGTCGGTGGTGCACTCGACACAGGACGGCGGGGCGCCGGGAGTGGGCGCGGCGCACTGGGTGCCATTGGGGCAGCAGTTGCAGGAGTTGCCGGCGCAGGCGTCGTTGGAGTCACAGAGGACGCAGACGTGGTTGGAGCAGGTCAGGCCCCGGTCGCAGTCGCTGTCCTGGTTGCATTCCGCGCAGGTGTTCGAGGTGGGGTCGCAGACCTGTCCGTTGGCGCAGTTCTCGTCGCCGGTGCACTGGACGCAGGTGAAGGTGGGCTCGTCGCAGACCTGACCGGAGCCGCACTGGGCATCGTTGACGCAGCCCTTGCAGGCGTTGTCGGTCAGGTCGCAGCGGCCGGTGGGGCAGTCGGCGTTGTCATTGCATCCGCGGCAGAAGTTGTCGGTCGGGTCACAGCGTCCATTGGGGCACTGGGAGTCCTCCGTGCACTGGACGCAGGTCGTCTGGCCGTTGAGGTTCGCGCAGTAGGGCGTGGACTGGCCGCACGGGGAGCAGCTCGCGCCGCAGAAGAGGGCGGAGTCACAGGGGGCGCAGAGCGCGGCGGAGTTGCAGTAGTAGTACGGACCGCAGGTGCTGTTGTTCTGCGCGTTCGCGTCGTTGCGGTTGCACTGTTCGCACTGGTTCAGGTTCGCCGGGTAGGACGGGCGCCCGTTCTCCGACTGGTAGAACTGGGCGGGCTGGACCAGGGAGAAGCCAGAGGAGGACAGGGGGACGAGAGGAGGCGTGTTCGCGGGGCGATCGAAGTCCGTGAACGTGCCGTCCAGGATGGCGAACTCCAGGGCTCCGTGCTCCACGATCTGCACGTAGAGCAGTTCGATCGGGTAGAGCCCTGACTGGGTGAAGGTCACGGCGTTAGTCGTGCGCCGTGTTGGAGCCCCCAGTTGCGGTGGGCGGATGATGACGTTGTAGCGCGCATTGGTCCGGTCGAAGATGACCAGGCTGATGGCATCGTCGGCATAGAAGCCGAAGTGCAGGACGCGCCCGACCATGTCCTGCGTGACGTTCAGGTATCCGCGAAACCGCGAGACGAAGGACGTGTCGGGGTTGTTGTAGTGGAAGCCGCAGCCTCCAATGGGGCAGCCCGTGACCACGTTCACGTAGTCGCCGTAGCTGAGCGTGCGACCGTCATTCAGGTTGTTCGACAGGTCGAACGTGGAGCGCAGCACGGAGGTCTGCCGCGTCGCGCGGTTCTCCTCCATGTATGTGTTCAGGTCGCCCGTGTAGTTCGTCTGGCTCTGCGGAAAGTCATTCAGGGCCCGCGTCCACACGTTGGACGCCATGCAGAGGCCGGTGCCGACCTCGCTGTTCGGGGACGGGGCCACCGGTGCTCCGGTCACCACCACATCCGGCAGCTTCTGGGCCACGGCAGGCGCGCTCGCGAGGCACACAGCGAGCAGGGACAGCGCGGCACACGCGCGGAAGGGGAGGGGGGAGGGTCGCACGTCGGGGCGCAGCCTTTCAGATTTGCTTGACGTTCTCAACTTCCTTTCCCACGTCACACATCCCAGCCCTTGGATGCGACCTCCAGGGTCCTCCGCCCGTCAGACGACGTCCGTCAGGAGCGAAATCAAACTCAGTCCGTACAGCAGGCAAAACTGGAAATTAGTGCGGTGACGAACGGGTCACGCGCGACGGCACGCGACATCACCGTCCTGCGAGCGGATGAAGGCCGCGGCCAGCTCCCCGCCCAGCGCCGCGCAGAGCACCTCGAAGGTCCGCCGCCGCGCGCCACCGAAGAATGCCGGTTGCCGGGCGAGCGTCTCCGGGTGACGCACGAAGACGTTGTACCCGAGGATGCACCCGTCCGCGCGCAGCACGGTGATTCCGTCGGTGGCCATCATGCCACGCAACAGTTGCGCGCTCGCCCGCACCGCGGACGCGGCGCTGCCATCCGGCGTCGCGTGGTGCCGGTCCAGCAGCGCCACCACGTCCATGGGCCGGGGCAACAGGATGCCGTCCACGAAGAGCGCGGAGCCCGCGCGTTCCCGGGGCAGCACCGCCACCAGCGTGCCGTGCGAGGACTGCATGACCTCGAACAGCACCCGCCGGAAGAAGCCTTTCGCGTGCTCGCGGCTGGAGGGCAGGACCTGTTCGGTCACCGCGCTGGCCAGTGAGTCCAGCACCACCGAGGGCGGCTCCAGGTCGATGCGCGCACCGGACAGGTACACGTGCCGGACCAGTCCGCCGCCCGCGCGCAGCTCGATGATGTTGTCCGCGAGCTGCAACACGCCCACCACGCGCACGCCCCGGTCCTGCGCATGCCGCAGGCGCTCCAACGGCGTCTCCGCGAGCGGGAACGGATCCGTCCGGAAGATGCCGTAGGTGAGGCCCTCCGGCTCGCGCAGCAGGTACAGCGCCCACCAGCGCCCCTGGCCCAGCGGCGCGCACTGCTTGAGGGCCCGCTGGATGGTGGCGCGGTTGCGCGGCCCCGAGCCGATGGGGATGGGGTCGTGCCCGCCCAGCAGCTCCAGCATCGCGCCCAGGTCGTCGCCCAGGAACGCGGTGGGGAACAGGAGCGCGCCCTCTTCGCGGTAGCGCGACAGCGTCACCAGCAGCTCGCTGAGCGCATCCGCCGTCAGCGGGCACGTCATGTCCGCCTCGTCGAGGAACGCCCCGACGGACTCGGTCAGCAGGTGACGGAACGACAGGATGTGAGGAGAACCCGCCTCCGGGCCCGGACCGGTCATGGCGGATCCAGCATGACGCATCGGTGGTGGCGTAGCACGAAGTCTTCCCTCCGCCCGGAAGGCCGGAGGGTGTTCGGAAGCGGCCGCCTACTCCGTCGCCGCCCGCGCCGCCTCCAGGGTGGCCGCGGTGCGCAGCCATCCGTCGGCCTGGGCGTCCAGGTGGGACAGCAGGTCCGTGAAGAAGCGCGTCTCCAATGCCTGCGCCAGCGTGGCCCCATGGGCATCCGCCCATTTGCGCGTCACCGTCGCGCGCACCTGGGCCCCCAGCAGGTCCACGAAGCGCTCCAGGAGCGGCGTGGACAGGAGCGTCCCCGCCCACACCACCGCGTCATGTCCCAAACCGCCGGTGGCCACCGTCACCACCGCCGCCGCCCCCGACGGCACCGAGTACACCAGCGTGGTGAGCGTCTGGAGCATCTCCTCGCGCATGCCGCCCTGCAGCTCGCGGCCCACCAGCTCACGACAGAAGTCATACAGCGTCGCCCGGTCCGCCGCGTGCGCGTGCAACGCGCCCAGCTCCAGCGGCGCATCCAGTCGGCCGAGCATCGCGGGCCCGAAGGACTCCGCCAGCTTCTGCTTCGTCTCCGCGTCCCCGCGCCACGCGGCGACCTCCGGCGCGAAGGCGTCCACCAGGCGCCGCAACCCGTCCTTCAGTGAGTCGTCCACCGCCTGCGTGGGCAGCGCTTCGTGGGGCCGGGGACCGGTGAAGGACTCGCGCACCTTGCGGGTCACGAACGTGAGCGCCGTGGCCAGTCCCCGGAACGGCAGTCGCACCATCCGGTGGAAGGTGCTGCGCGCGTCCAGTTCGTCGCGGAACGCATCCACGAGCACGTCCGCGGGCACCGCCTTCAACGCGGCCTGCGCGCCAATGCCCCGCAGGTCGTGCCGCAGCCGTTGCCGCAGCCGCTCCGGCTCCCGTGCCGCGCGGGTCGCCGCCCGGGCCACCGCGTCCAGCTCCGCGCGTGCATCCGACAGCGATGCCTCCAGCGCCCGGGCCTTCAACTCGCGCGCATGCTCCGCCTGTCCCAGCAGCGCGGCGAGCGGAGGCCGTCCATCCAGCGGCTCGGTGGAGAGCGGCTTCAGTCCCGCCTCCACGTCCGGCTGGTGCGGCGCCAGGTAGCGCGCGAGCGGCGGGTGGCCCACGTCCTGGGCCAGCTTCTCCAGGTGGCCCCGGGCCACGTCCTCGCGGGTGGCCTCGTTGTAGACGAGCAGGTACGGACGCCCGTGGCCCACGGCCGCGCGCAGGAAGTCCACCAGCGCCGCGTTCTGGTACGTCTGCCGGCTCACCACGAACACCAGCACGTCCACCGTGACGAGCAGCGCTTCGGCCCGCTCGCGGTTGTCGCGGTACACGCTGTCGAAGTCCGGCGTGTCCATCACCAGCAGTCCGCGTGGCACCGCGTCCGACAGCACCAGGTACAGCCGGCCCGCGGGCCCGGGCGCATCCACGGGGGCGACCGTGCCCTCCACCACCGGGACGATGTCGTAGCGCTGCGTGAGCACGTCCTTCAGCTCGCCCGTCCACGTCTCCGGATTCGCCGCGGCCAGGCACTGCTTGGTCAGTCCGCCCTCGGGGCGCGCGGGGGACAGGGACGCCTTCGCCAGCGCGTTGAAGAGCGTGGACTTGCCGACGTTGTTGGGTCCGGCGATGGCCACGAGGAGCAGGGGCACGTCCGCCGTGCCGGAGCCCAGGCGGGGCAACAGGTCGCGGCGCAGGCGTTCGGCCAGGCGGCGGGCCATGTCGGCATCGGTGCCTTCCGGAAACAGCTCCGAGGCGGGCAGGGCTTCCAGGGCGGACGCGAGGGCGGTGCGCAGGGCGCGAGGGTCCTTCATGGGCATAGGGGCCCGCGCAGGACAGCACGCACGCGCGCCGGTGCCCAGACAATGTGTGCGCGCACTGTCCACCGGGGACATCCACGACGGTGCCGCGCCGCGCTGGTAGGGTGCGCCGCATGCGCTCCCTCCTCGTCTGCCTGCTTCTGTCGGGGTCCATCGCCTGCACCGCCACGCACGCCAACGCGCCCGTGGCCGACGCGCACGCTCAAGGCCCGCTGCCCTTCATCCCGGACGACTACGCCCGCGCGCTCGCCGATGCGAAGGCGAAGGGCGTGCCCCTGTTCGTCGACACGTGGGCACCGTGGTGTCACACCTGCCGCTCCATGCGCGCCTACGTCTTCACCGACAAGGCCCTGGCGAAGCACGCGGACCGCTTCGTTTGGCTGGAGCTCAACACCGACCTGACCCAGAACGCGACGTTCCAGGAGAAGTATCCGGTGGAGTTCTGGCCCACCTTCTTCATCATCGATCCGCGCGAGGAGAAGGCCCTCCTGCGCTTCGCCGGCAGCGCCACGGTGCCCCAGTTGGAGCGCCTCTTCGAGGACGGCGAACTCGCGTACAAGGGCGGCGCCACGGGCGCGGATGCACTGCTCGCCCGGGGCGACGCGCTCTACGGTGAGCGCAAGCCCGCGGAGGCCGCCGAGGCCCTGTCGCTCGCGCTCGCGGAGGCCCCCGCCGACTGGTCCCGCCGGGGCCGTGCGCTGGAGTCGCTGCTGATGGCCCAATACGGCGCGAAGCAGTACGTGCCGTGTGCCCAGAAGGCCGTGGCGGAGCTGCCGAAGGTGCCGCGCTCGCTCAACCTGGCCAACGGCGTCCTCAACGGCCTCTCCTGCGCGCTGGCCATTCCGGCGGGCACACCCGAGGCCGCCGACCTTCGCCACGCGCTGGAGGCGAAGGCGCGTGAGGTGCTCGCGCCTCCCGCCATCGCGATGGCCGCGGATGACCGCTCCGGCCTGTACGAGGTGCTGGTGGAGGCGCGCAAGGCGGACCAGGACACCGCGGGCGCGAAGAAGGTGGCGGAGGAGTGGCTCGCATTCCTGGAGGGCGAGGCCGCGAAGGCGCCCAACCCCGAGGCGCGCACCGTGTTCGATTCGCACCGCATGCTCGCGGCGATGACGCTGGAGCAGCCGCAGCGTGCCATCCCCGCGCTGGAGCAGAGCGAGCGCGACCTGCCGAAGGACTACAACCCGCCCGCGCGGCTCGCGACGCTGTACCGCCTGTCGGGGCGGCTGGATGACGCGCTCGCCGCGAACGACCGGGCCCTGGCGCGCGTGCAGGGGGCGCGGCGGCTGTCCGTCCTTTCCGGCCGCGCGGACATCTACGTGGCCCGCAAGGACACCGCCTCCGCGACGAAGACGCTGGAGGAGGCGCTCACCTTCGTGAAGACGCTGCCCGCTGCCCAGGTGTCGCCGCGTCAGGTCGAAGGGCTTGAGAAGAAGCTCGCCGGCCTCAAGACTCCGGCCGCATCTCCAGGCGCGGCGCCGTAGTCCGCAGTCCAGAGCATCCCCTTCGCGCGTGCCGTGAATCCGGACCGCGCGAAGGGTCCACGCGGTTCGGAGCGTCGACCCGCGCGGACGAAGAGCGTTGGGCCTGGGTTCGGCGTCTCGATGCGGAGTCAGGCCTCGCGCAGGCGCAAAGCCCGTGTTGAAGCGGTGCCGAGCAGCCTCAAGAAGCCAGGGGCACCGCGCGCCGCGTCTCCAGGTCGAACAGTTCGAAGTCCTCGGCCCTGCCCTCGCGCATGGCGCCATCGGTGAACACCATCACCGCTTCACTCGGGCCTGTGTCCCGCGGAGGCCCGTGCGCGTACTCCACGCGCGTCCCCTCCGTCACCAGATGGCGCAGCACTCCGTCCCGCACCGGCCCCGGGGACACCAGCTCTCGGACCCGCTTGTCGCGCGTGTGGCCCACCACCTGGGTCAACCCGAGGGGCAGCCGCCGGGGATCGAACCGCCGCCGGGGCGTCCCGCGCACGCGCTCCGCGTCCTCCGCCTGGAGGCTGGGCCGCTGGTAGAAGATGCCCGTTCCCTCGCCCGACGCCGCGTTGCCCGGGTGGTGCAATCGCGGCAGCACCAGCGGCCCGTCCGTCCACGCCGCCACCGTCCGGTCCATCACGCCGTTGAGCGCGTCCGCCACCGCGCGCGCATCCGCCCATCGCTCGCGCTCAAGCCCCACCACCTCCAGGTCCTCGCGCGTGACGCCCGCGTGCAACACCAGCAGCGCCGCCCCCGCCGCATGCGCCACGCGGAATCGCCGCGCCCGCAGCAGGTGCTCCACCCACGCACGCTGCTCCTCGTTCCACGCACTGAAGTCCCGCGCCACCAGCTCCACGGTGGGCAGCCCCGGCCAGCGCGCGATGAAGTCCCGTTCGGCCGCCGCGTCCGTGTCGTCCCCCCGGTAGAGCCCATCCGCCTCCACCTGCGCCTCGCGGAAGGTCGCATCGGTGAAGTCCGCCAGCTCCCCAACGCGTCCCAGGTCGTGGTTGCCCAGGAGCAGCACGGTTTGATCCGCTGGATGCGACGCGAGCCACGCCACCAATCGCAGGCCGCTTCGGGCCACACGCTCGCGCTCGGACGCGGGGCCCCAGTCGAAGTGGTCGCCCACGGACACCAGGCACACGTCCGGGTGCAGCCCTCCGTCCTCGCCCAGCAACCCGTGCAGCGACAGGATGGACATCACCCGCTCGAAGTCCGCCTGCGGATCTCCCATCGCCACATGCCGCGTGCGGCGGCGCCCGTCCGGGGGCGTCGCATGCGGCCCCTTCGCCACGGCCGCGTCGGCGCGGGCCAACGCCTTCTTGAGGAGCGCTTCGTCCATCCCCTCATCCTACGCATGCCCCGCGCGGCGCCCCACCTGCCTCGGAGGGGCCTCGCGTCAGGACTGGAAGAAGCGCGAGATGAGCGCGGAGCGGCTCTCCACCTGGGCCTTGTTCAGCAGGTGCGTGACGTGCACCTCCACCGTGCGCTCGGCGCAACCCAGGTGCAGGGCGATCGCCTTGTTCGTCTCCCCCTGCACCACGTGCTCCAACACCTGCGCCTCGCGGGCGGTGAGCCCCCAGCGCTGGGCCAGCACCGGGAGCTTCGCGCTCGGCTCGATGGCCGGTGGGCCCGGATCCAGCACCAGATAGTGGTCCGGCAGTCCCGCCGTGCGCAGCGGCCCGGAGGAGAAGAGGGGCCCCGTGCCCGGAGGGCTCCGGATGCAGTCGCGCACCTGCGCCGTCAGGCCCTGGACGTCCTGGTCCAACCGGGTCCGGCCTGCCTTGTTGGTGTGCATCACCCGGCCGCTGAACGTGACGACCCACGCGGGCCGCCCCAGCACCTCCAACGCCGCCCCCAGCGCCGAACCCAGGAGCCCCGCTTCCCGCAGCCTCCGGTCCATGGCCATCCGCCGCTGGATGGCCGGCGTCAGCATCTGGAGCATCTGCTGCTCCCGCTCCGTGAAGGGCTCGGGGCGGAAGGCCCCCACCCAGCCGAGCAGCGTCTCGCCCTCGCACACCAGCACCCGCAACTGGGCCATGTGCTCCAACCCCAGACGTTGGTACAGGCCCATGGCGTGGACGGCGAGCTGGGTCCGGGCCCGCTCCCACTCCGCCTCGCTCAACCCCAGCCGCTCCCACAGCGTGCCGTTGCCAGCCAGGGGCAGGGCGCGCAGCGTCTCCGTCAGCCCCAGCGCGGAGAAGCGCATCGGTTGGTTGCGCTGGGCCGGTGGCGGCCGCGCCGGGTCGAAGTAGCCAAAGCCACTCCCCGCCGGCGGCAACGACGCGTCGAACAGCTCCGCCAGCACCGGGGGCGGTTCGGGGAAGCCCACGCCGTGGACGAAGGTGGTGTGGTAGCGGTCCGCACCTGCGTCCACCCCGTAGGCCGCCGTCCGCTCCGCGCGCAAGGCGTCCCGGAGGGCCACGAGGACCGTGGGCAGGGCCTCGGAGCCGGGTTCCACCACCCCCAGCAGGCCCTCCAACTCCCTCAGCAGGCGTTGGTCCTCGGAAATCAAATCAATCACGGTTTCTTAGTATATCCATTGGCGCCAATTGGAAGACTTGTGAGGTCGGAAGTGGAATCCACAGCCCTTCCCTCTGTCCGGGTGGGAAGTCATTCCAGGCATACCGAGTCGTTTAGGACTCGCGTGCTTTCCTCAATAGAAATGGCTTTCGGCGGGGGGCACGATGCCGCTCCGTGCCCTTCCGGGGGGGTGGGCCGACCTGGAGTCGAAGAAACCGTGTGTGCGCGCGCCGGCGTTCCCCCAGGGATGTCCGGCGCGCTGCCCCTTTTTCCGACGACCCTTCCTGGAACGCCGGTGCGTGTCCGACACCCCACGCATCCGGTGTCATATCGCGCCAGGGCGTGACGTGGCGCGGCGATGATGGCTGCTCTCTCTGCCTGCCCGCACCGAGGAGGTCCTGACGTGACGCGTGACCATGCCTATTACGCCCGGGCGCTGGAGGGGCGGCGGCTGCCGTTGGCCTTCGCGGACGTGGACCTGCTGGGTGAGAACGCGGCGGCGCTGGTGCGGCGCGCGGGGGGCCGGCCGGTGCGCCTGGCCACGAAGTCGGTGCGGTGCGTGGCGCTGCTGCGGCGGGTGCTCGACGGGCATCCCGGCTTCCAGGGCCTCATGTGCTTCAGCGCCGACGAGGCCGTGCGGCTGCGCGAGCGCGGCTTTACGGACCTGCTCATGGGCTACCCCATCGTGGATCCGGAGGCCCTGGCGGAACTCTGCCGGCCCCCGGCGCCAGTGACGCTGATGGTGGACTGCCAGGAGCACGTGGTGCTCGCGGCCCGGGCGGCCCGGCGCCAAGGCACGCGAGTCCCCCTGTGCCTGGACGTGGACCTGTCGGTGGACCTGCCGGGGCTGCGCTTCGGCGTGCACCGCTCCCCGGTGCGCACGCCCGAGGACGCGCTGGCGGTGGCGCGGAGCATCGCGGCGGAAGGTGACGTGTTCCTCGCGGGCGTCATGGGCTACGAGGCGCAGCTCGCGGGCGTGCCGGACGCGGCGCCGCACGCCCGGGCGAAGAACCTGGCCATCCGCGCGCTCAAGCGGGCCTCCGTGGGGCCGGTGCGCACGCGAAGACAGTCGGTGGTGGCGGCGCTGAAGGACGCGGGCTTCCCGGTGCGCTTCGTGAACGGCGGCGGCACCGGCAGCCTGGAGACCACGCGCGAGGACTCGAGCGTCACCGAACTCACCGCGGGCAGCGGCCTGTACTCCCCCGCGCTCTTCGACGGCTATCGCGGCTTCCACCACCTGCCCGCGGTGGCCTTCGCCATCCCCGTCACGCGCCGTCCCGGCCCGGGCCTCTTCACCCTTCAGGGCGGCGGCTATGTGGCGTCTGGAGCGGCGGGCGCGGACAAGCTGCCCGTGCCCTACCTGCCCGAGGGCGCGAAGCTGTTGCCATTGGAAGGCGCGGGCGAGGTGCAGACGCCCATCGCGTACACGGGGCCGGTGCCCCTGCCGCTGGGCGCGCCCGTGTTCTTCCGGCACGCGAAGGCAGGCGAAATCTGCGAACACTTCCGCACGCTCCTGCTCATCTCGGAGGGACGTGTGGTGGATGAAGTCCCGACCTACCGGGGCGAGTGGGGATGAGGGCATGGCGTCCGTGACGGCGAAGACGAAGACGTGGCGCAACTGGTCCGGCGCGGTGGTGGCCCACCCGTCGGAGTTCCTCCAGCCCGCGTCGGTGGACGCACTGAAGGCCGCGCTCCGCGATGCCCAGGCACGGGGTCGCACCGTGCGGGTGGTGGGCAGCGGCCACTCCTTCCCGCCCCTGTGCGCGACGGACGAAACCATGGTGTCGCTCGGCGCCCTCTCCGGCGTCGAAGCGGTGGAGCCTGCCGCGCGCGAGGCCACCGTGTGGGCCGGCACGAACCTGCGCGAGCTGGGCTCCCTGCTCGCGGCGCACGGCCTGGCGATGGAGAACCTGGGCGACATCAACAAGCAGTCACTCGGGGGCGCGCTGGGCACGGGCACGCACGGCACGGGCGTGGGGCTGGGCATCCTCTCCACGCAGGCGAAGGCCATCACGCTCGTCACCGCGAGCGGCGAGGAGGTGACGGGTTCGGAGGACTCGGCGCCGGAGCTGCTCCAGGCGGCGCGCGTATCGCTGGGGGCGCTGGGAGTGGTGACGCGCGTGCGGCTGCGGCTCCTGCCCGCGTACCGGCTGCGGCTGACGCGGCGGAACCTGGGGCTGGAGGAATGCCTCTCCGGCCTGGATGAAGCGCGCGCTCGCCACCGGCACTACGAGTTCTTCTGGTTCCCCCACTCGGACCGGGTGATGACGAAGGCGATGGACCTCACCGACGAGGCGCCACACGGGGTGGGCGTGGGGCGCTGGCTCAACGAGATGGTGATGGAGAACGCGGTCTTCGGCGCGGTGAGCCGCGCGTGCCGGATGAACCCCGCGTGGTGCGCGCCGGTGAGCCGGCTGTCGGCGAAGCTGGCGTCGGAAGGGGTGCTGGCGGGACAGAGCCATGCGTTATTTGCCACGCCGCGCTTGGTCCGCTTCCAGGAGATGGAATACGGCGTGCCGGTGGAGCGGGGCCCGGACTGCCTGCGCGAGCTGTCCGAATACATCACGCGCGAGAAGCTGCCCGTGCACTTCCCGGTGGAGTACCGCTTCGTGCGCGGGGACGACGTGTTCCTGAGCCCGGCGCACGGCGGGGACCGGGCCTTCATCGCGGTGCACCAGTACCAGGGCATGCCCCTGGAGCCGTACTTCTCCGGCGCGGAGGCCATCTTCCGCAACCACGGGGGCCGGCCGCACTGGGGCAAGCTGCACACGCAGACGGCGGCGACGTTGAAACACCTGTATCCGCGCTGGGACGACTTCCAGCGCGTGCGCGAGCAACTGGACCCGGAGGGACGGTTCCTCAATCCCTATCTGCGACGTCTCTTCGTGGAGGAACAGCCTGCCCGTGCGCGGAGTGAATCCGAGAACGCACGGCTCGCGTAGCGCCGGCCTGCCTGACGCACACGGGCGCGAAATCCGCGACGCACCCTGATACATCCGTTGCGCGCCTGACGCGCGAGGTCATCGTCCAAGCCGCTGATAATGCACCCGTCCCGAGCCGGCATGCGGTTGGCTAGGGAAGGGCCGCGCAGGACGCGGTGATGACCTTCGAGGGGGATGGATGCGGATGGAGCACTCGTGGAAACGCGTGGTGATGGTGTCGATGGTGGTGCTCGCGGTGGGCTGTCGCACGCCCGCCGGAGGCCTCAGGGCCGCGGGGGCATCGGACTCGGGCAACTCCAGCGCGGGTGATTCGAGCAAGTCGGACTCGGGCAACTCGAGTCAGGGCAACTCCAGCCAGGGGGATTCGAGCAAGTCGGACTCGGGCAACTCCAGCGGCGGAGATTCGAGCCGCTCCGGCTCCGGTGATTCGAGCGAGTCGGGGTCGGGGGACTCCAGCGGCGGAGATTCGAGCCGGTCCGAGTCCAGTGGCACCAGTGAAGAGGGTTCCAGCCATTCGGGCTCCAGTGATTCCAGCGACTCCACCGACTCGGACTCGGGCAACTCCAGCGAGTCGGATTCAGGCAGCTCCCGCGAGGGCCACGCCAGCCACTCGGAGTCGAGCGAGAACAGCAACTCGGACAGCAGCAAGTCGAGCCAGGCGGACCAGGGCGAGGACTCCAGCTCGCGAAGCGCGAGCAGCAACGAGCGGGGCAACCAGTTGCTGAGCACCGCCGCGGTGGCCCTGACGGTGCTGGGCCTGGGCGTCGTCATCTGGCAGGTGCACGAGCACTCGGAGCGGCGCAAGGGGTTCAAGCCCTCACCGCAGGAGGTGGGGCGCGCGGCCCAGGTGTACCTGCGCGCGCGCACGCACCAACTGCGTGAGGACCTGGCCCTGGGCGCGGGCCCGACGGTGGAGGACCTGGCCCAGGCGGCGCGCATCCGCCGTGAGAACCTGGATGTCTTTGGCCGGCTGCTGCGCTCGCACCGAAAGGAGCTGCTGGCGATGGCGGAGACGAAGGCCCTGACGCCCGACCGGGCCCGTGAGTGGCTGGAGCGGGTGGGGGAACTGGCGCGCACCGAACCGCGGCTCGAAGAGGACCGTCAGGCGTTCCTCCTGCGGCAGGAAGGGGAGGCTCCGTCGGTCGAGGTCACGCGTTGAGGCCCCGTGAAGCGGCGCTCCCGGCGCGAGGCTTCCGGATCAGGATGGGCCTGCTCGCGCTGCTGGTGTTGCCCGTCGGAGCCTGGGCTGGTGAACAGGCTGCCTCGGAGGTTCCGTCCGAGGTGACGACCGCATCCGGCCCGGTCCATGCGCCCAGCGTGGACGAGGGCACGGGCACCCCGTCCCAGGTTCCATCCGTCTCAAGCGCCGGGGCGAGCGCGAACGACGCAGCGGTGTTCCCGAGCGCGAAGCCCCCTGTGATGCAGGCGGCGGAGTCTCTCGACGAAGAGCCCCGCAGTGGTCCCGTTGAATCCCTCTCGCTTGCGTCCCGCGTGGCCGCGCTGGAAGCCACCACGGGCATCATCCTGCACGGCGCGGCGGCGCGGGATGCCGAGCTGATCTCCGACGTGGAAGCAGGCCTCGCCGCGTTGCCACCCGCGATGCGCCGTCCTCCCGGAGGCCGCCTGGAACTCGTGCTCCATCCGGAGTCCGCGCCGCTGGGCCTGGGCGACGGCTCGAAGGAGCACCCCGACTGGTCCGAGGACCGCGAGCAGTTCCACCTCTACCGCTACGCCCCCACGGCGGAGCGTCGTGCCACCCTGCGCCTGTCACGTCTCACGGAGGCGGAGGCCGAACACCTGTGGCGCCGCCGGGCCGTGGTGCACGCGGTGATGCAGCGCTGGGATGACTTGAAGAACTGGAGCCGGAGTCGGCAGTGGCGCCGGCTGGACGGGTGGATCCTCCCCTTCGAGCGCCCCCTCACGTGGAAGGAGTCCGCGAGCATCACCTACGCCGGAGCCTTCAGCCGCGCGCGAGGCCAGGTCAGCGCCTCGCTGGACCTCGTCACCTTCGCGGAAGAGCTGTTCATCCCCGCCGAGTCCCTGCGCGCGGACGCGCTGCCCGTGGATGATCAGGTGCGCTGTCAGGAGATGTCCAAGGCGCGCGCCCTGTCGGAGTTCGTCGCGGAAGCCCACCTGGGCGACCTGCCCGCGCGAGGTGACTGCCCTGCCTTCGACGCCTGGGCGGACGCGGACGCGCTCTCCCACCTGGAGGTCCTGCTGGTCGCGGCCACGGGCCGGCAACCCCAGTCCCTCTTTGGCCACATCCTCCTGCGTCCGGTGTGGCGCGAGGGTGCCGTGGTGCAGGGCCCCGGCTTCGAGCGCGTGGTGCAACTGGTGGCCCTCACCGGCCTGGAGTCGAAGGGCCTGGGCTACCTGATGAAGGGCATGACGGGCGGCTTCAGCACCGTCTTCCTCACCGGCACCCTGGGCGACATCTCCCACGAATCGCTGGAGCTGGAGCAGCGCACCATCCGCCGCTTCCGGCTGAACCTCACGCAAGGCGAAGCCCGACGCATGCTGGAGCGCACCTGGGAACTCGAGCGGCGCGGGTACCTGGGCTACTACTTCTTCACCGACAACTGTGCCGCCGCGCTCCTCTTCCTCCTCAACGGAGCGCTGGAAGACGACCGCTACGTGCGAGCCCCCGGCACGCTGTGGGTCCTGCCCACCGCCACGCTGGACACGCTGGCGAAGACCGAAGTGGTGGACGCGAACGGACGCGCGGTGTCGCTCCTGGAGCACCTCCCGGATGCGCTCGAATCCACGGGCGACCGGGCCCGGCGCGCCCTCACGGAACAGGAGCGGATCCTCACCACGCTCGCCACGCTGCTTCCGTCCCACGCCCTGGAGCCCCTGCGCGGCGTGCACCGCATCCTCCAGTCCGCCGAACCCGACGTGCGCCGCAATGGCTACGAACGCCTGACGCAGGCCGTGACGACGGCGCTGGCCTCCTCCCGTCCTGCATCGCGCGCGGAGGTGCGGGATGCCCTGCACGCCTACGTCGCGCACGCGGTGCGGGTCGAGCGCGCGGCGGTGGATCAGTCGGAGGCGGAGACGCTGGCCATCGACCGCGAGCGGCTCCTCGCCCTCGACCTGAAGGACGGCAAGGCCTCCGACAACGCGCTCGACCGGCAGCGCCTCTTCGAGCGCGAAGACGCCCTGCAGCGGAAGCTCGCGGTGCTGGACCGCACGGCGGTGCTTCAACAGGCACTGGCTTCGGCCACCAAGCGCCCACCCACACCCGATGAACTCAAGGCGCTGGTGCGTGCGCAACACACCGAGGCCGCCTTCGCCGCCGCCACCGAGGCACAGGGCGCGCTCAACGATGGACCGCTGGCGGAAGTGGATCCGCGCGCGTTCCTCGCCCGGGACCGTCAGCGCAAGACGGAAGCCGAAGCCACCTGGGCCCAGGGCGCCCTGCGCGAATCCGGCGCATCCCGCACGGTGGTGAGCGCCGGCATGGACTTCCCGGACATGGGAGAGGCAAGGCCCGTGGTGAGCCTGCGCACCTCCGCGATGAACGAAGCGCTGGGCGACGCGCGCCTGCACGGCTTCCAGTCCAGCAGCGAGCTGCGCGTCCTGGACGGGGAGCTCTCGGTGGAGCCTCGCTGGGGCGTGCCGCGCATCCTCGGCTCGCGCCTGACGCTGGTGGGCTACCGCACGCTGCTACCGGAGCTGCCCCAGCAACGGCGCTCGGTCTCGGACTCACTGGGCTGGGGCGCGGAGGCGGGGATGTCCACGAATTTCGAACGCCTGTTGCCCTACCGCGTCTCGGTGCAGGCGGAGGCGCTGGGCGTGGTGGCCTCGTCGGAGCGCTTCGACACCTTCCTCGCGGTGGGCGTGGGGGCTCGGGCCACGATGGACTGGAGCCAGTTCCAGTCCGCGCCGGCCGTGGGCCCCCGCCTGTCCTTGTCCCACCGCGCGGGCCTGCCCGGACCGGGCGGCAGCGCGCTGCGGTTGGAGGCCGCGTACGTGCCCGCGTGGCGTTCGGGCACGACGTCGGGCTTCACGCACGAAGCGGACGCGACGCTCCAGGTGGAGTGGTACCTGGGGAAAATCGCCCATTGGAGCGTGCTGCTCACTCCCCGCGCACAGGTCCACTGGGAGGGACGACTTGCGTCGTGGTCAGGTCCCGGGAGTAGTCGTGCGAGCCTTCCGGAAGGATGGGCGCGGCGTCGCCTTGCGCTAGGAGTGGAGCTCCGCTGACGCGCGGGACGGTGAGGATGGGAACCTCGCCGCTGAAGACGGGCCGGCTGGCGGCACCGGAGATGGCGCCCACGAAGACCCCGATGGCGTGCAGGACGCTCCACGTCGTGAAGCCCAGGCCGGAGAAGATGCGCACGCTGCCCACGCCGAAGACGTAGAAGAGCGTGTAGAGCACGCCGGGCACCACGAGCGCGGTGACGAGCGCGGCCCCCAGCGCACGGCGCGGCCTGCCCGCGTGGAAGCCGCCGAACACACCCGCCAGCAAGCCGTTGACCAGCGGCGCGAAGAAGGTGGCGAGGCTGATGAGCACCATCGTCACCACGCTCACCTTGAACCGGTTGTGCTTCCAATCAATGTGCGCGTGCATCACCCGGGTGTTCGCCGGGTGGCTCTCATACTCCAGCGTCTCGTTCGGCAGCGGCGGCAGGCGGTGCGAGGGCCTCTGGCGCTCAGGGGCGTCCGTATAGGTCTCATCCATGGGGCGTTGGCCTCCGTGCGGGCGGGGGAAGGACGGTGCCCGGACAGGATTTGAGATGGTGCTGGAAGCGGGCAGGTGGAAGGGCTGACGGCCCCTCCGGACCCCGAGAGGAAGGGCGCCCGCCATGCCTGCCCGCCGGGAATTTTCGCGACGCGGCGTGGGGGCGGCTGCCGCACGCCGGGGCCGTGACGCATCGGAGACTTGGCGTCTGGTAGCTGGCGGCTATGCTGCCGCGCCTCTGACGTACCGCTTCCCAGCCTGGATGGACCCCATGAGCCTTCGCCGCAACCTGCTGACCGTCGCCCTTCTCTCCTCCGCGCTGCTGTCGGCGTGCTCGCTCTCGCTGCGCCCGCGCTACAAGGACCTGGTCCAGACGAGCGGCCCGCAGCTCACCGAGGATCAGCTCGTGGTCCTGCGCGTGACGGACTCTGCGACGGGCCAGCCGGTGAAGGGCGCCAAGGTGTCCGGCGGTGAGTACCGCAACCGCCTCAACGCCGTCAGCGACGCGAACGGCGAGGTGTCCCTCAAGGTCAACCAGGCCCTGCTGACCGAGAACCCCCTGGTGGAGGTCGTGCTGCCCAAGGGCGTGCACGGCTACAAGCTCAACCTGGTGCCCTCCGGTGAGGCCCCTGCCTCCGAAGGCGCTCCGGTCGTCGCGCCCCCCAGCATCCCGAACGAGCCCACGTCCCCCGCCGCTCCTACCGCGCCCACCGAGCCCGTCGCGCCCGTCGCGCCCGGTGCCCCCACCGAGACGCCCATCCAGCCGGCGCCCGCCAGCGGCACCTGAGCCGCGCTCAGGTGAACCAGCGGACCAGGCGCTTGCCCTGCAGGCGCCGGTACGCGACCAGCCGTCGCTGGAAGTCCCCGTCGATGCTCACGAAGCGCACGCCGTAGCGTCCCCGCGCGCGCTCCCCGGCGGAGCGGCGCGTCCACATCACCTCGCCCTGGAAGGGAACCTCTTCGTCCCCCAGGAGCAGCGCGCCCTCCAGCACGTCGCCCGCCTTCATCGGCTGGAGCATGTCCGCGCAGAAGCCACTCGCCGACACGTCCCGCGTGTACACCGGCAGCATGCCGCGCAGACGGACAGCCAGGCGATGCTCGAAGCGGGGCACGGTTCGGGGCAGGTGCATGCCGCCCAGTCTGGCAGAGTCCGCTTCGGCAATAAAATTGCGTCGGAGTGAAATCAGGCAGGGGGGCGTGCCCGGCGTGCAAATCCCGGGAAACGTTGAGAAATCTCCCGGCAGGAGGGCGTGACCCATGTCGAAGGCGTTCACGAAGGAAGACGGGGGCGGTGACGAGGGGCTCACCCCCATGCGTCCCCGGTCGGCGTCGGGGGAGCGGCGCTACATCACCCCGGAAGGCTACCGCGCGCTCCAGGAGGAGCTGCTGGCCTCGCAGGGGCCCATCCCCCAGGACTGGCCGGAGCTGGAGGCGGGCGTGCGCAAGCGCGAACGCGAGCGCCGGGCGCGTGAGGTCGCCGCCATCCTGGAGGAGGTGCGGGTGGTGGAGCCGGATCCTTCGCAGGCGGGTCGCGTCTTCTTCGGCGCGTGGGTGGTGCTGGAGGACGAGGACGGCGAGCCCCTGCGCTATCGCATCGTCGGGCCGGACGAAGCGGACGTGAAGGCGGGGCGGTTGAGCGTGGAGTCCCCGCTGGCGCGCGCGCTGCTGGGCAAGGAGGCCGGAGAGGTCGTCCTGGTGGAGCGTCCGCGCGGCCCGGTGGAGTACGAACTGCTCGCGGTGGAGTACGCGGAGTCGGAAGTGTCCGCGCCGGGGCCATGAGTGGCGCTCAGCGCTTCGTGGCGTGCACGGTGACGAGGCCGGTGAAGGGCTTCGGCATGCCGCCCTCGCGCACCTCGACGGTGAACCCCTCGGCCTCCAGCAGGGTGCGGGCCCGGGGCACGAGGAACGTCAGGTAGTACATGACGAAGGGCGGCTTCCAGAGGGCGTTGCGCACGCGCATGGCCGCGTTGAAGCCCTTGGCCACCCAGTAGCCGGGGTTGAGCGCGGACGGCGGATGGCCGGTGACGAAGACGAACCGCCCCCCCGGCTTCAGCGCTCGCGCGATGCCCTTCACGAGGCGCGGCTCGTCCTCTTCCAGGATGTGTCCGAAGGCGCCGAAGCTGGTGACGAGGTCGAACTCCGCCGTGAAGGGCAGCTCCAGCGCGTCACCCCGCACGAAGTCGAGCCTCGCGTCCCCGGGCGCATCCCCCAGCAGCCTCCGAGCCTCGTCCAGCATCCCCTGGCTCAGGTCGAAGCCGACGACGCGGTCGCGACACAGCGGGCGCAGCACGCGCATCGCGGCGCCGGTGCCGCAGCACACGTCCAGCGCGGCGCCCACGCTCCTCTCCGGGCCCACCTGCGCGAGCGAGGCCTTGAGCACCGCATCCGGCGTGCGGAACGGGGTGTGCTCGAACTTGGGGGCGAGCAGGTCATAGCCCTGCTCGACGGAGGTGAGGGCCTGCCGGGTCAGCTCCCGGAAGGTGGGGCCATCGCGGTGGAACATGGGATGAGGTGTACCCACATCCACCGCCTTCCGTCACCTGGGGGGCGTGGGACCCGACCGACTTTGAATGTTTCGGCGGGGCCTGCGTCAGTCAGGACAAGCAACACAACGGAGGATGGAAGACATGGCTTTCAAGACTGCGCTCTCGACCCTGGCCTTCGGTGCACTGCTGCTCGGTTCCTCCACGGCGTTCGCGGAAGACTGGCGCGGCCAGACCCGTGCGGATGCGAACTGGGGACACCAGAGCCGGGGCGGTTGGGAGGCTCCGCAGGGCCAGGCGTTCCGTTACGACGATGACGACGCGCGCACGCGCCGCTTCATGGGGTGCCGCGGCCCGAACTGCGATGCCCGCCCGATGCCGCGCCCGGTGGACTCGCGGGGCCGCTACGAGTTGCAGACGGTGGAGCGCTGGGTGCCGGCGCGCTACGAGCAGGTCTGGGTGCCGGAGCAGTGCGTGTCCCGCGGCCGCCGCGGTCGCCAGGTGCGCTGCACGCCGGGCTACTACGACCAGCGCCTCATCCCGGCCAACTACCAGGCCGTGACGGAGTGGGTCTGGGTGCCGTACGCGGGGCGCCGTTGGGTGACCGTGCAGGCGGCGGCCTACTACCCGTAGTCGAAGCTTTCTGAGGGCAGCACGGGACGAACGCAGCAAGGGGACGAACGCAGCAGGCAGGGGACACGTGGGGCGGTACCTGGAGAGGGGGTCTCCAGGTGTCGCCCCGCGGTGTTTTGTAGCCGAAGGCGCCGGGTGCCTTTCGCGAGCGGGCCTGTTAGGCAGGGCCCGCATATGGGGACCGCATTCATCACGGGCGCGGGCGTGCGCGTCGGAAGCGCGGTGGCCCGCGCGCTGGGCCGTGCCGGCTATGACCTGGCGCTCCACGCGAACCGCTCCGTGGGCTCGCTGGAGTCGCTGGCGGACGAGCTGAGGGCGCTGGGCCGCGACGTCACGCTCTACAGCGCCGACCTCTCCGACCCGGAGGCGGTGGACGCGCTGGGCGCGAAGGTGGCGGGGGCGCATCCCGCGCTGGACGTGGTCGTCCACAACGCGGGCCTGTACGAGCGCGTGGCCTTCGCGGCCATCACCCGGGTGCAGTACCGCAAGATGCTCGGCGTGAACGTGGACGCGCCCTTCTTCCTGACGCAGGCGCTGTTGCCGTCGCTGCGCGCGGGGAAGGACCCCGTGGTGGTGCACCTGACCGACATCGGCGGCGAGCGGGCGGTGAACCACTACGCGCACTATTCGGTGAGCAAGGCGGGGCTGGTGATGCTGACGCGCGCGCTGGCGGTGGAGCTGGCGCCGCACGTGCGCGTCAACGCCATCTCCCCGGGCGTGGTGGCCTTCCCCGAGCACTTCGACGAAGCGGCGCGACAGGCCGAGCTCCAGCGCGTCCCCATGGGCCGCGAGGGCAGCGTGGAGGATGTCGCGCGCACGGTCCTCTTCCTGGCGCGCGAGGCGCCGTACCTCACCGGACAGGTCATTGCCCTGGACGGTGGAAGGAGCGCCCAACTGTGAGTGACGAGCCCGCGTTGATCCACCCCCTCGTCACCGACGCGCAGGGCCGTCCGCTGGACGTGATGCAACTGCGCGGGCTCACGGTGGACTGCATCGTGGGCCTCTACAACCGCGAGCGCGTGACGCCGCAGCCGCTGCGCCTGGACGTGGCGCTCTTCCTGGACGCAAGGCAGGCGGCGGTGGGCGGGAAGCTGGCGAACACGGTGCACTACGGACGGCTGGCCGGAGAGCTGAGATTCCTCCTGGATGCCTGCCGCTTCGAACTGCTGGAGTCCGCGGCGGAGGCGGTGTGCCGGTACATCCTGGCGCCACCCACGGACGCCGCGCCGCACGCGCGGGTGCGGGCAGCCACGGTGCGCGTGACGAAGCCGGAGGCGCTGGGCGGGTGGGCCATCCCCTCGCTCCAGGTGCACCGTACGGCGGAGGAGATGCTCTTCCGTACTGAGGAGAAGCCCTTCGGCCGGGTGGACGTCATCCACGAGGGCGCGACCTACGGCATCTACCGGCTGCGGGTGGACTCGGGAGGACGCATCCCCGTGCGCACGGACGGGCACACCGAAGGGTGTGAGCTGGTGCTGGGTGCGGGGTTGTTGCTCCAGGGCCAGCCGGTGTCGCGGGGCATGGCCTTCCACGTGCCGCGCGACCGGGTGCACCGCTACGACAACCCGACGACCACCGAGCAGACGGTGCTGGGCGTGTACCGGCCGCGCCTCGTGCCGCAGGGGGAGGGAAGTCCGGACGCGGTGGAAGCCGCGCCGGGGCCGGGGACGCTGTACTACCTGCCCGAGTAGGCAGCATCGCTCGCCTCGGGGGTGGGCGGCCAGGCGACGCCCCCGGTAGGGTGTGCTTAGCTCCGGGGTGTTCCGGGGACGGCCCCCTGGGCGTGGCGTTGGCGCACGAAGGACTCGTCGGATGAACCTGGACAGGCGGATTCAGCTCTTCATGGTGCTCGCGGGGGTGTTCATCACCTCGCTGGTGGTGGGCGACATCATCGGAGTGAAGCTGTTTGAAGTGCACCTGGGCTCGATGCCGGTGGTGCTGTCGGCGGGGATGTTGACGTTCCCGGTGACGTTCCTGCTCACGGACATCCTCAACGAGTTCTACGGCAAGAAGGCCGCGCGCTTCATCACGTGGGTGGGCTTCTTCATGGCCATCTTCACCTTCGCGGTCATCGCCGTGGCGGTGCGGGTGGAGTGGGCGCCCATGACGCTGGCAAAGGACTACAGCGGGACGGTGGCGGGGTCGTTCAACAACGTCTTCGCCGGCTCGCAGCGCATCCTGATGGCGTCGATGGTGGCGTACCTGGTGGGCCAGTTCGCGGACATCGGGATGTTCAACCTGCTCAAGCGCACGACGAACAACCGGATGCTGTGGCTGCGCGCCACGGGCTCCACGGTGGTGTCGCAGCTCATCGACACGACGGTGGTGCAGTACATCGCGTGGACGGGCGTGCTGCCCCACGACGTCATCGTGCGGATCATCTACACGTCGTACGCGGCGAAGCTGCTGGTGGCGCTGGGCCTGACGCCGCTCATCTACCTGGGGCACACGTTCGTGGAGCGCAAGCTGGGCATCGCCCCGGTGGTGCTGGGCCCGGACGGTGAGCCGGTAAACCTCCCGGCACCCGCCGCCGAGTCCTCTCCGGCACGCGCGGCCTGAACGGCGTAGACTGCGTGGGAGGGAGGACGCACCCATGCAGTTCACGCTTGTTGAGTGCTCACCATCGCTTGTTGAGCAGTTCTTCATGACAATGCTCTTCGCCTTGTTTCTGGTGGGCATCCCCCTGGTGCTCTGGTTGAGGCAGGGCCCTCGCGACGGGCGTGACGTCCTGGGCTCAGCGTCGGCGCCACCCCGAAGCTTCTTCCAGGGCTTCCGAGACCTCATGGGCTGGGCCTGCCTGGCGGTCCTCTTCAGCGGGCCGGTGCTGGTCGCCATGGCCGTCGTCATCAAGGCGGATGCGATATTCTTCGACCCTGCCGACGCGATGCTCGGAGGCTCCCTGATCAATTTGCTGGTCGATACCCCTTTCACCTGGGGGTTGTTCGCCGCGATGACGGTGCTTGGAGCCCTCTTACGGGTGCGGTGGCTGCGGAACGATTCGTCCTACCGGGACGTGCTCCACATTGGAGCCCACGCAACCTGACGGACAAGGAGGGGCGAGGCTCGTGGAAGGAGCCTGGCCCTTCTTCATCTAGCGAGCGGTCGCGGCCGGGTGCTTGAGCACCTGCATGGTGCCGCGCGTGACGCCAAACTGCTCATGCACGGCGGCGCGCTTCACGGCCTCCGTGGGTGACAGCCGTCCCGCGAGCAGCTCCTGATACGCGGTCAGCACGCGCGCTGCTTCCTCGCGTGTCTCGCGCACGAACTCCACCCGGAACCGCCGCACGCCCCGCTCCAACAATCTGGGCACCAGCGACGCCGCGCTCTGTGCCTGCGCGTTGAACACCGTGTTGCGGCACCCCACGTCCACGACGACCGGATGCTCCAGCCCCAGCCGGTCCTTGAGCGCGATGGCGTGCTTCTCACACGGCCGTCCGCAGGTCCGGTAGTCGCGCCCGTTGGACAGCGTGTGCGAATACACGCAGTGCTCGGTGTGGAACGTGGCGATGTGGTGGTGCAGCGCCACCGCGAACCGGTGCGCGGGCGCCTTCTCCAGGAGCGCGAAGAGCTGATCCGAGTCCAGGTCGTGGGAAACCGTCAGCGTGTCCAGCCCCAGCCCCAGCAGGTGCGCCGCCGTCAGTGAGTTGGTGACGTTGAGCGAGAAGTCCCCATGCAGCGCCGGCCGTGACGCCCCCGCCGGCTGCTCCAGGAAGTGCATCATCGCGCCCCAGTGCCGCACCAGCACCGCGTCCGGGCGCAGCCGGTCCAGGCGCGTGTCGTAGCCCTCCTCGCCCGGCTTCTGCACGCGCACGGTGGCGATGGTGACGCGAAGCCCCGCCGCCCGAGCCCGCTCCACCGCGCGCTGGAGCCCCACCATCTCCATCCAGTCCAGCTCCACCTCGCCCACGCCCGCCGCGATGGCCGCCTCCAACTGCGCCTCGTTCCGGCACAGCGGCAGCAACCTCGGTCCCGCGTCCACGGGCCGTGACTCCACCCGCGCCAGCAATCCCTGGCGGACCCCGTCCTCCACAGCGTCGGCGCTCACGGTCCGCGCTGGCCCCCGCTCCACGTCCGCCGTCAGCTCCGCCACCAACTGCCGGCGCAGCGCCTTCAGCTCCGACACCGGCAGGTGCAGCCCCGGCGCCAGGCCCGAGCAATCCAGCGCCGCCAGATGGAACGAAGTCCCACCCAGCGCCGCCAGCTTGTCCTTGAGCAGCGCCGCGTCCACGCCCGCACCTCGCGAAGGCGCGAGCACTGTCGTCCCCACCGCCTCCCGCACGAACCGCCCCGCGCTCATCCGCACGCGAAGCGGAGCCCCCTCCACGCCAGACACCCACAGCGACAGCGGGATGCGGCCTTCGGGCTCACCTTCCGCGAGCAGCCCCTCCGTGCGTCGTGCGAGCGCGGGGTCGCTGTTCAGCCACACGCGCTGCCCCGGCTCCACGCGGCCCAGGTCTGGCCCGGGGTGGCCAAAGCCCAGCACCCACGCATCGCCCTCGCGGTCCACGCGGAAGATGGGGCCGCCCGGCTCATGCTTGTCCTCGGGAGCGCCCGCGTCGAACACCACGCCCATGCCCGGACGCGGATCCACATCCGCCGGATCCGGCTCGCCTGAAAGTGGCGCGGACACCGCTCCCGTCGCGGACTCCGGCCGCTGTTCGCCCAAGCCCAGCGCACCCGTCCACGGCCGGTCATCCGGCGCCACCAGCACGTCCTTGCCCGCCACCGCGATGACCCGGCCCAGGTACAGCCCGCGGTGTTTCGGGAAGCGCCCCTCCACCAGCGTCTGGTGGTCGGACCCGGCCAGGAACCCGTGCGAGAACCCCCGGCTGTACGACAGCGACATCTCCGCCAGGTCCTTCGCCAGCCGCGCGCCGTCGGGCTTCCCGGCCATCACGCCGTCCAGCCAGCGGCGGTAGCCCTGCACCGTGCTGGAGACGTACTGCGGTCCTTTGAGCCGACCCTCAATCTTGAGGCTGTGCACGCCGATGTCCGCCAGCTCCGGCACCGCCCTCACGCCCGCCAGGTCCTTGGGGCTGAGCAGGTACTTCACCTCGCCCAGGTCGCGCGTCTCGCCGTCCACCACCAGGTCGTAAGGCAGCCGGCAGGACTGCGCGCACTGGCCCCGGTTGGCGCTGCGTCCGCCCCACGCCTCGCTCGTGAGGCACTGGCCGCTCCAAGACATGCAGAGCGCGCCGTGGATGAAGACCTCCAGCTCGATGTCTGTCTGGGATGCCAGCCGGCGGATCTCCGCTACCGACAACTCGCGCGGCACCACCATGCGTGTGAAGCCCAGGCCCGTGGCGAACCGTGCCCCCTCCGCGCTGGACAGCGTCATCTGAGTGGACGCATGCAACTCCAACTGAGGGCACACCGCCCGCGCCAGCAGCGCCACCGCCGGGTCCTGGACGATGAGGGCATCCACGCCCGCCCGCGCCACGCCGCGCAGCAGGTGCTCCACCACCGGCAGCTCCGGTTCGAACACCAACGTGTTCAACGTCACGTAGGCGCGTGCACCGGCGCGGTGGATGAGACCCACCGTGTCCGGCAGTCGTTCGAGCGAGAAGTTCTCCGCGCGGGCGCGCGCGTTGAACCCCTCGTCGAGCCCGAAGTACACAGCGTCCGCGCCACTGGTGAGGGCGGCACGCAACGACTCCAGGTCACCAGCAGGGGCGAGGATTTCGGGGCGTCGGGAAGACATGCCCCCTACCTAGCAAAAGGCCCCAATCCCGCTCAATCCCGTAGGACTCCAAACGAGACGGATTCTCTTGCGTGACAAGGGTTTCGGTTGGAGGGGAACCGTGTGGTCGGATGTTTGTGATTGTTCTGGAGGTCGAGCCGCGCCATTTCCAGAAGGGACATCCAATGGAGCGCGAGCAGAGGTCCGGGGTGGGGTCCGCCCCTGGATGGCTGGAAGCGGTGGATGCCATGCGGGGCACGGTGATGCTGCTCGTGTTCCTTTCGCACTTCGCGGATGCGTCTCTCCATCCGTTGGGCGGAGAGGCCGTGCACCTACGCGAGGCTGCCGTCGGGCGTGCCTGCGTCTGGCGCTTCGTAGGAGCAGGCGGGCAGGGGAGCGGACGTCCTTTCGTTGGGTGGCGGAGGCAGTACGGCGTCCACACCCTTCGACGCAGGAGGTCGTGAATGCCCGACGTCGTCGTCTACATGAAGCCCACCTGCCCCTATTCGCGCCAGGCCATGGACCTGCTCAACGAGAAGGGCTGCGAGTTCCAGAAGGTGAATGTCGCCGCGGACGAAGCGCGGCACGAGGAGATGAAGGAGCGCTGCGGCCGTCACACCGTGCCGCAGATCTTCATCGCGGGTCGCCACGTCGGTGGCTGCGATGACCTGTATGCGCTGGAGGAGCGTGGCGAACTGGATGGGCTGCTCGGCGGCGCCCCGTCGCCCACCGCGCTCTGACCGGGTTCATCCGTCGTCTTTCGAGCCGTGTCCGTACTGGGAGGCATCCTCCCGCCGGGCGCGGCTCGAGTCTTTCAGACACCCCGCATTGGTACTTCCGTTCAGTGGTCATTTCCGGGGAGGAGGCTGACTTTGTCGCCCCTCGGTGACGAGGAAATGCCCGTGGATGTTCGCGAAGGTGGGTGCCGCCTGTCCTGCGCGCGGTGCCTACCCCGCGCCACATCCGCGGTTCTCTGGCGCCGCGCCCAACCGCGCGGATTCACGCTCCCTGCATGATGGCACAGCAGGCAGGCGACCGGTGCGGCCCTGAAGTCCGGGGAATGCGCGCCGTGACTGTTGCCGTTGCCGGCCGACCCCGCGAGCGCCCTCCCGCGCCGTGAACCCACGAGGAGTCCGCATGCGCTTCCGCCTGCCCCTGACGACCATCGTCTGTTCCGCCGGGTTGATGGCGGGCCTCGTCGGCTGTACCGGCAAGGTGGAACCCGCGCCCATAGGACGGAGTCCGGGAACGGCGACGCCGCCCATCGTCAACCGTCCGGTGCCCACCGCCGATGCAGGCACCCGTGCCGATGCCGATGCCGGTGTCCCTGACAGTGGCAGCGCCGACCCGACGACTCCTCCACCCACCGACCCGCCGCCTCCGACGAATCCGCCGCCCGCGGAGGCGCAGTACACGCGCGTGCTCTGGGTGTCGCCCACCGGAAATGACACCGCGGCCGGCACGGAAGGCCTGCCCCTGCGCACGGTGGCGCGAGCGCTGTCGCTGGTGAAGCCCGGCGAGGCGGTGTTCCTCCAGTCGGGCACGTGGCGTGAGCACGTGAAGCTTCAGGAGAAGCAGGGCACGGCGGCGAAGCCGCTGACGCTCCGGTCCGCGCCCGGCGCCACGGCCATCCTCAAGGGCGGCTCCATCGGTGAGACGGCGCTGGTGGACGTGAGCGGCGCGTACTGGAACGTGGAGGGGCTCACGGTGGACGTGGGCGGTGAGGCCACGTTCGCGGTGATGTGGCGGGGCGTGGGCGCGCACCACGGCGTGCTGAAGAAGAGCATCGTGAAGAACGGCACGGAGGGCGCGGGCGTCTACGTGACGGAGAAGGCCCACGACGTCCTCATCGCGGACAACGACATCTCCCATTTCGACAAGGGCGACGACGACAGCCACGGCGTCGCGGTGCAGACCTCCGCCAGCAACGTGGTGGTGCGCGGCAACGACATCCACCACAACTCCGGAGACGGCGTGCAGTGCCTGGGGCCGGAAGGCGGCGCCACGCTGCCCGGCACGCCGTTCGACAACCTGCTCGTGGAAGGCAACAAGCTGCACGACAACCGCGAGAACGGCGTGGACATCAAGACGTGCACGCGCGTCACCCTGCGCGGCAACACCATCTACAACCACCGCAGTGTGTCCTCCGCCGCGGGCGAGGGCATCATCGTGCACCTGTCCCCCACGGACGTCACGCTGGAGGACAACGTCCTCTACGCCAACGCGCGCGCCATCCAGATTGGCGGCTACCGCGAGGGCGCCCCTCCCACCCGCGTCATCATCCGTCGCAACCTCATCCACGACGGCCTGGGGGAGTCCGAGGGCGAGGAGGGCACCGGCATCCGCGTGGACGCCTCCGTGAACGTGAAGGTGCAGCACAACACCGTGTGGAACCTGAGCGGCGCGTGTCTCATCTTCGGCGAGGGCTCCACGGGCGCGAGCCAGGGCCTGGACGTGCGCAACAACATCTTCGCGGGCTGCGGTCTGGGCGCGCGCGGAGGGGCGGGCCGGAGCGGCGCGGTGATGGACGGCAACCTCTACTTCTCCAGTGGGAGCGCGGTGACGTTCCGTCTGGACAACGCCGCGATGGGGCTTGCGGCGTGGCGCTCGAACGCTGGCCTGGACAAGCGCTCGCAGGAGCGCGCCCCCGGCTTCGTGGACACGGGCAGGGACGACTACCACCTCACCCCGGCCTCCGCCGCGCGTGAATCAGGCCTGTCGCTGGGCCTGCCCTTCTGCGGGGCCGCGCCGGACCAGGGCGCCTTCGAGTCGGGCTGCCCCTGACCCCACGGGGCGTGTAGACTCCGGGCCCCCTCGCTCCGGAGTCTTCCGCCCACCGTGTCGGCCCCGTCGGAACCCGCCTTCGGCATCGTCCTCGTCCCACCGGTCTCGGTTGCCCGAGAACCCCTGAACGCCGCCGCCGAGCGCGCGGGGCTGCGCGTGGTGGACAACCCGGACGATGCCGCCCTGGCGTTGGTGGACCTCACCGCTCCGGGCTGCGGCCCGGCCGTGGTGGAGCTGCTCACGTCCCTCAACGGTCCGCACCTCACGCTCATCGCGCTGGTGTCGCCGGATCCGCGCGGCTTCGCCGCCGTGGACACGCTGCGCCCCACCGACATCCTCACCCACCAGGGGCTGCCGCACGAGCTCACCTGGCGCCTGCAACGCGCCGCCGAACGCCACCGCGAGCGCGAGGAACAGGCCCGCAGCCAGACGGACCTGGCGCTGCTGTTGGAGCTCACCGCCGACTACGCGGAGAGTTCCGACGTGGAAGCGCTCCTGCACGGCGTGACGCGGCGCCTCGCGGAGCAGTTGGACATCGCGCGCGCCACGTTGGTGATGCTGGGCGGCGGCGCGGACGAGGGCATCATCGTCGCCGCCAGCGACGACCCGGGCCTCAAGGACCTGCGCATCGACCTGGCGCGCTACCCCGAAATCCGCGAGGTGGTGCGCACCGGCAAGCCGGTGGTGATGCAGGAAGCCGCCACGCATCCGTTGCTGGGCGACCTGGAGCGCCGGGCCGTGGCCGCGCGAGGCATCCACGCCATCGCCGCGCTGCCCCTGCCCATCCGCGGCGAGGTGCGGGGCGTGCTGCTGCTGCGCGCGGCGGGCCGGCGCCGGACCTTCAGCACGCGCGAAATCGACTTCCTCACCACGGTGGCGCACGCGACGGCGGTGGCCCTGCGCAGCGCTTCGGTGCTCCAGTCGGTGCAGACCGCGCGGCTGGCGGCGGAGGAGAAGGCCGCGTCCTTCAAGCCCTACCAGCTCTTCTTCGCGCACGTGAGCGAGGGCGTGGCCATCCTGGACGACAAGGCCGGGGTGCTGTCGCTCAACCCCTCCGGCGCGCAGATGCTGGACACGCCCGCGAACGAAGCGCGCGGCAAGCACCTGAATCAAATCACCCAGCCCCTGGACGAAGGCGTCCTGATGGAGCTGGTGACGTCCGCGTCGCGGGGCGAGGCGCGCTCGGGCGTGGACGTGGTGGTGCGCACGCCCGCGGGCCGCTGCCTCACGCTGTCCATGTCCGCGGCGCCGCTGCGCGACGAGGACGCGGCCACCATCCTGTCCTTCCGCGACGTGACGGACGCGCGCAAGCTGGAGGACGAGCTGCGCAACACGAAGGACTTCCTGGAGCGGCTCATCGACTCGTCGGTGGACGCCATCATCGCCGCGGACCTGAAGGGGCGGATCATCCTCTTCAACAAGGGCGCGGAGGCCATGTGCGGCTACTCCGCCGCCGAGGCCCAGGAGAAGCTCACCGTCCTCCAGTTGTATCCGCCCGGCGTCGCGCAGCGGGTGATGGCGCAGATCCGCAGCCCGGAGCTGGGCGGTCGCGGCCGGCTGTCGCTCATCCGCCAGGAGCTGGTGCACCGCTCCGGGGAGCGGGTGCCCGTGAACATGACGGCCTCCATCGTCTACGAGGGCGGCCGCGAGTCCTTCAGCGTGGGCATCTTCACCGACCTCCGGGACCGGGTGCAGTTGGAGCGCAAGCTGTCGGACGTGGAGACGCGGCTGGAGGAGAGCGAGAAGAGCGCGGTCATCGTCGCGCTCGCCGGCACCGCGGCCCATGAGCTCAACCAGCCCCTCACCTCCGTGATGGGCTACGCGGAGCTGCTCAAGCGCAAGCTCAAGGAGGAGGACTTCGCCTGGAGGCCGGTGGACATCATCTACCGCGAGGCGGAGCGCATGGCGGAGATCGTCCGGAAGATCGGGAAGATCACCCGCTACGAGACGAAGTCGTACGTGGGAGCGCAGCAGATCCTCGACCTCGACAAGGCGACGTCCCATGAAGAGTGAGGTCCGCGCCGTGCGCCCGCCCGGAACCCCGACTCCGGACGCCTTCCAGGCCTTCTTCGACGCGCTCGACGAGCCCGCGGCGCTCTGTGACGCGTCCCTGCGCGTCTCGGCCGTGAACCCCGCGCTGCGCCGCTTCTGCGAGGCGCACGGCATTGGCGTGGATGTCGTGGAGGAGGCCCTGTCCGGCGCCAGCGCTCCCGACGACGGTCAGGCCCACGAGGTGGACCTGGTGCTGGCGAGCGGCACCTCGCTGGTGCTCACCCTGTCGCGCAAGGCGGACACCGTGGCGGTGCGCGCCCGCGTGGACACGGAGGTCATCAGCGGCCGGCTGGTGGTGGCCGAGCGGGCCCTCCTGGAGCAGGCGCGCACCGAAGGCGTGCTGCTGGACCTGGGCCGCAGCGTGGCGGAGGTGGGCGGCGAGGAGGAACTGGTGGCCGCGGTGGCGCGCGGGGTGAAGGAGCTGTTTCCCGCCCGCTCCTTCTGCATCCGCATCGTGGACGCGCGCACCGGAGGCCTGACGTCGCTCTACGCCGAAGGCCGGCTCAAGGAGGGCGCGCACGAACCGCTGGTGCTCTCCCAGCGCTCGGTGGAGAAGACGAACCTGTCGCTGACCTCCCTGCCGCAGGGCCGGGTGTCCATCTCGGAAGAGGTGCCACTGCTCTTCCACGGCAGCACCCGCGCGGTGAGCGCCCCGCTGGTCGCGAGCGGTCAGCTCTTCGGCGCCATCAACATGGAGTACCCGGACGGCCTGGACGCGGACATCGCGCACGACGAGCGCGTGCTGCTCCAACTCGCAAGCCAGGTCGCCGTGGCGGTGAAGAACGCCAAGCTCATCGACGAGCTGACGTTCGTGCGCAAGTACCTGGAGGAGCTGCTGGAGAAGGCCAACGCGCTCATCCTGGTGGTGAACCGGGACAAGCAGGTGGTGGTCTTCAACGAGGCGCTGAGCGCGCTCACCGGCCTCTCCAAGGAGCAGGTGCTGGGGCGGGATTTGTCCTCGCTCGTGGCGGACAGCGAGCAGCTCAGGCTCGCCCCGGTGCTGGCGGCGGCCATGCGCGGCGAGTCGGTGAACAACTTCGAGACGCGCCTGCTCACCCACGACGGTGGCGAGGTGCGCGTGTCCTTCGCCACCTCCTCCATGCTCACCCAGCCGGGCGAGGTGGAGGGCGTCATCGCCATCGGCCAGGACGTCACGGTGGTGAAGGAGCTGGAGAAGCGCATCATCCACGCGGAGAAGCTGGCCTCCATCGGGCAGCTCGCGGCCAGCGTGGTGCATGAAATCAACAACCCCATGACGGCGGTGGCCACCTACGCGGACGCGCTGCTCCAGCGCTCGCGCCTGACGCCGGGCGCGAACCCGGCGGACCAGGAGAAGCTGCGCAAGATCCTGGAGAGCAGCCACCGCATCCTGCGCTTCACGCGCGACCTGGTGAGCTACGCGCGGCCCGCGCAGGACCGGCCGGAGCGCGTGGCCCTCAACGCCGTCGTCGACATGGCGGTGGGCTTCTGCGAGCACGTCGTGTCCCAGGCGCGCGTCACCGTGCACCGCGAGTACGCGGGCGACGTGCCGCCGCTGGCCGCCGTGCGCGCCAACCTGGTGCAGGTGTTCGTCAACCTCATCACCAACGCGTGCCACGCGATGCCGCCGGGCGGCGCCGTGCACCTCGTCACCGCGCAGGATGGGCAGGAGGCCGTGGTGCGCGTGCGCGACACCGGCACCGGCATCGAGCCGCGCAACCTGTCGCGCATCTTCGAGCCCTTCTTCACCACCAAGCCGGAGGGGCGCGGCACCGGCCTGGGGCTCTCCATCTGCCAGGGCATCGTGGAGAACCACGGCGGACGGCTCACCGTGGAGAGCACCGTGGGGCAGGGCACCACCTTCACCGTGCGACTGCCGCTGGCCGTGGACTGACGGTCCCCAGGGCCGCGCGGGGGGCTTCAGCCCTCGCCGGCCTCGTCGTCCAGTTCGCGCCGGAACTCCTCGTTCGACAGCAGTCCCTTGCGCGCCATGATGCGCATCAGCGCCCAGAAGCGGCGCTCCAGCTCCTCCAGTCGGTCCGGCTCCTCGCGAGCCGCCTGACCGAAGAGGTAGTCCAGGTCGTCAAGGACACCGCCCGCGGGCGCCTTGGGCTTGTCTTGCGCCGGGCTTGGGCTCGCGCCAGCACTCCGGCGCCGCTTCGCCTGCTCCTCGCGCTCCCGGATGAGGTCCGCCAGCGACGTGCGCTGCGTCTTCTCCGACGCCGGCAGCTCCTCCCCGACGATGACCTCCTCGTCGTCGTCCACCGGCACCGGCGCGCGCGGGGGCGGCGGAGCGGGCCTTGCAGGCCTTGCAGGCGCCGCGCCCGTCCGGGGCCCGGCCGCCACGGGGACCTTGTGGTAGTAGCGCAGGATGGCGCCGCGCACCGCGGACAGCGCTGTCACCCGGCCGCTGACCTTCAGTCCGCTGGTGAACTCGATTTCCTCGATTGCCGTGAGGTTGAGCGGGTCCGCCATGGCCACCACCAACTGGCGCCGGCCGCCCACGCTCTCCAGCGCGAAGGGGAACAGGTCGTGCTGTTCGCAGAAGCGCGCCCGGAGCAGGTGCACCGCCGCCCAGTCCGGGGTGATCGCCGCCAGGTCCACCTGGGGCATCTCCAGCGCTTCACTCAGGGCCTGGGCGAGCGTCGCCTCCGTGATGGCGCCCTGACCGATGAGCGTCACGCCCAACCGCTGCCGCGTCTGCCGCTGGGCCGTCAGCCCTGCCTCAAGCTGGGCGGGCGTGATCGCGCCACGTTCCACCAGCAGCTCCCCGATGCGCTTCCTGGCCATGGTTTCCCGCCCTAGCACGGCCTCTGGAGGTGCCCAAATCGCTGGCCCGCTTGTCGCGGAAGCCGCTGGGAAGGGCTCGCCATGCAACCTGTCCAGTAGCTTGGCAAGCCGCGCGCCAACGCAAAATTCCTGTGAGATTTCAGTAACTAACGCTGGGGGTGGCTGCCTTGACACGTCCGGAAGCGGTTCCTAGACTCGCGCCACCGTGATCCCTTATTCCTGCTAACTGCCTGGGTGGATGTCCACCCGGCGGGAAGCAGTCCGGAACAGCTCGCAAGCGCGAGCTTCGCCGCCCATTTGGAGGCCATCAGTGATGAACCTGGGGTTTGTGACCAATCTGTCCATTCTCGCCAACGCAGGCGGCGGCAACGAGTCGTTCATGCAGGAGCTGGGTCGCCGCTGGGAGTCCGGTCAGGCGGGCATGTACCCCATCGCGCTCTGCCTCGTGGTGGCGCTGGCCATCATCGTCGAGCGCAGCATCGTCCTGTTCGGCAAGGCCTCCATCAACAAGGAAGGCTTCCTGCGCGGGCTGAAGAAGCACATCTACGCGGGTGACCTGGACAAGGCCATCAACTACGTGGCCGGCCAGAAGAACACGCCGCTGACGAACGTCGTCAAGGCCGGTCTGATGAACGTCCCCAAGGGCCAGGACGAGGTCCAGGCGGCGCTCGACGAGGCCAGCCTGCGTGAGACGCCTCGGCTGGAGGCGCGCACGGGCTACCTGGCGATGCTCGGCAACGCGGCCATGCTCGCCGGTCTGCTCGGAACGGTGAACGGTCTCATCACCTGCTTCGAGGCCGTGGCGAACGTGAACCCGGCCGACAAGGCGACCATTCTCGCGAACGGTATTTCTGAAGCCATGAACTGCACGGGCTTCGGTCTGCTGACCGCCATCCCGGCGCTGGTCGCCTTCTCCGTGCTGATGGGCCGCACCCAGAGCATCATCAACGACATCAATGAGACCAGCGTCTCCGTGCTGAACCTCATCGTGGCCAACCGCGACAAGTTCAAGAACCTGAACATCCCCGCGTCCGCCCACGCGCACGCCGAGGAGTAGTCCTCCTCAAAGCAGCGCCGGGTTGGAACCGGATGCACCGGCGCGCTGTCTGGTAGCCCCGAAGTGGTGGACCCAGACAGTCGCGTCCGTTCCCAGAGTCTTCTTGAAACGTCGTTCGTGCGCGAAGAGCGCGGTAGAGCAGGGAGGTAGTCGCCATGGCCGGCGGAATGGATCTGGGCACAGGTGGGAAGGGTGGCAAGAAGCCGCTCGATACCGCCATCAACATGGTGCCCTTCATCGACCTGATGGCAGTGACCATCAGCTTCCTCATCATGACGGCGGTCTGGACCCAGATCGGCCGTCTCCAGGTGTCGCAGGCCGGCGGAGCCTCTTCGGACGAGCAGCAGGAGGAAGAGAAGACCAAGACGGTCCAGCTCACCCTCCTGGTGTCTCCCACGGAGATGCGGCTCACCGCCGACCAGAGCGCCTTCGACCCCATTCCCCTCACCCGGGATGACAAGGGCCGGCCGGACCTGACCAAGCTGGTGGCGCGCTTCAAGGAATTGAAGGCGCAGCTTCCGGATCAGGCCGCCATCACCCTCCAGACCGAGGACCTGGTCCGCTACGAGGACCTGGTTCGCATCATCGACGAGTGCATTGGCTCTGGGTTGCCCCAGGTGTCCGTGTCCGCGGCGATGGGCTAACAGGAGCACTTCAAGCCATGGGTATCAAGGTTCCGGGCAAGCGGTACGGCAAGCGGCTGGAGCACTCCAAGGTGTTCGGCCACGGCGGGCACGGCAAGAAGAACGGGAACGCGGACCTGCTCATCACGCCCCTCGTCGACATGTTCGTCATCATCGTGCTCTTCCTCATCGCGAACTTCTCCGCGACGGGCGAGGTGCTGATGATGACCAAGGACATCGTCCTTCCCGAAGCGGTCAACGTGAAGGAAGTGGAGATGCACCCGGTGGTGATGGTGTCCAACGACCAGGTCAGCGTGTCGGGCACCATCGTCGGCCGGGTGGAGGACCTCACCAAGGACGAGTACCTCAACATCCCCGCGCTGGAAGAGAAGCTGCGGGACATGAAGAAGCAGTTCGAGGACCTCCACTCCATGGCGGGTGGCACGGAGACCTTCAAGGGTGACGTGAACATCCAGGCGAACAAGGACGTTCAGTTCAAGGTCATCAAGCGCGTGATGTTCAGTTGCGCCACGGCGGGCTACAGCAACATCAACTTCGCCGTCATCCAGGCCGGTGGCGCTGCCGCCGGTGAGAAGACCGCCGCCGCCACGCCGTAGGCTTCGACGCTTCGCTCCTCAAGTTCACGGACGCCCTGACCCCTTCGTGGGTCGGGGCGTTCTCGTTTTGAAGAAAGGCTTCCTTCGTCATGCCCCTTGGCGCCGTGCTCTTCGACCTGGATGGGACGCTGGTGGATTCGCTGGGGGACATCGCCGCGGCGATGAACCACGCCCTGGAGCACCACGGCCTGTCCCCGCACCCGGAGGCCGCCTACCTGCGCTTCGTGGGCGAGGGCGTGTCCCAGCTCGCGCACCGGGCCACCGGCGGGGCGGACCCTGCCCTCCAGGGTCGCGTGCTCTCCACGTACCATGGCTACTACGACGCCCACCTGTTCGACCGCACGAGCCCCTACCCGGGCGTGGTGGAGATGCTCCAGGCGCTCGCGGCGGACGGCCTGCCGCTGGGCGTGCTCAGCAACAAGTCCGACGACTTCGTGAAGCGGCTGGCCGCGCGGCTGTTGCCTGGGGTGTCCTTCGCGGCCGTGTACGGCGAGCGCCCGGGCATCCCGCGCAAGCCGGACCCCACCGCGGCGCTGGCCCTGGCGGCGGAGCTGGGCGTGGCGCCCGCCGCGTGCGGCTTCGTGGGGGACACCTCCGTGGACATGGACACCGCGAAGGCGGCGGGCATGTACGGCGTGGGCGTCACCTGGGGCTTCCGGCCCGCGGAGCTGGAGGCGCACGGGGCGAAGGCCGTCGTGTCCTCGGCGGCGGCCCTGCTGGCCGCGCTGCGCGCCGCCTGAGGCCCCAAAGCGAAGGGGCCGCCTCCCTGGAAGGAGGACGGCCCCTGGAGGCTTCCCGGCGTTACCCGCGGTGGCTCAGGCGGCCACGGCCAGCTTCGGCTCGGAGACCGCCACCGGCGCGCGGCTGAGCTGCTTGAGCATCCGGTAGTGCGACCCCACCGCGCCCAGGAAGGTCTCCGACTCCGGGTAGGGCAGGCCGTGCTCCTTGGCGGTGGCCTGCACGATTTCGCTCAGCGCCGGGTAGTGGATGCTGCACACCTTGGGGAACAGGTGGTGCTCAATCTGGTAGTTGAGCCCGCCCACGTACCAGCTCAGCAGGCGGTTCTTGCGGGCGAAGTTCGCCGTGGTGCGCAGTTGGTGCACCATCCACGCGTCCTCCACGTTGCCGGTGGCGTCCGGCAGGGGGAACTCGGTGGTCTCCACCACGTGGGCCAACTGGAAGACGATGCCCAGGATGAAGCCCGCGGTCATGTGCATGGCGAGCAGGCCCACCACGAACTGCCACCAGGTGACGTTCAGCACCATCCACGGAATCACCAGCGTCCAGCCGTAGTACACGGCCTTCATGACGATGAGGCGCGCCCACTCGGCCGGCGCGTGCTTCTTGTCCTTGTAGGGGCCCAGGTCCTTCTGGAAGAAGTACTTGTAGTCCTTGGCGAAGACCCAGAAGACGGTGGTCAGCGAGTAGGCCAGGAACGCGTACAGGTGCTGCGCGCGGTGGTACGGCTTCCACTCGGAGTGGGGCGACAGGCGCAACTGCGGGCTGACCGTCAGGTCCTCATCCATGTTCTGGATGTTCGTATACGTGTGGTGCAGCACGTTGTGCGTGATGCGCCACATGTAGCTGTTCGCCCCGATGAGGTCGAACGCCAGACCCACCACCGAGTTCACGCGCGCGTTGTCGCTGTACGAGCCGTGCACGCCGTCGTGGCCCACGCAGAAGCCGATGCCCGCGATGCCCACGCCCATCAGCACCGCCATGCCCAGCATGGCCCAGGGACCGAACCAGCCCGTCAGCAGCAACCCGTAGACGCTGAACGTGAAGCCCAGGATGGCCAGGGCCTTCACGTACATGGCGCCGTTGGCCCGCTGGGACAGCTTCCGGGTCTCGAAGTATTCAGAGACCCTGCGCTTCAGGTCCTCGGCGAAGGACGCATCGCGCTGTCCGAAGGTCACACGGGTGGGGTTGGTCACAGGGGGGTACGCCTCACGGGTCGGGACGGCAGGGGTAGAATGGGACCAGCGTCCCCAGGATAGGCGACGTCGGAGTGGAAGTGTTCAGGCCTGGAAACTATTCCTGAACACCCAGCCGCCCGAGGGGTGTTACTCCTGGCTGGCTGGAGCGTCGGCCAGCGGGAAATGGACCCGCCCAAGAAGGCGTTTCACCGCACGACCTGGGTTGTTACCTTCGACGGCGTGAAGCCAGGACGGGAGTGGTTCCCGGCTCGACTTCATGCCTGTTCAGGGTTAAGGCGCCGTCTAGGCCCCGAAAGCAGGGGCGGGCAGGCTGGCGATGAAGCCTTTCTGCCAGTGGGACAAGGAAGCAGATTATGGCAAGCGGTACGGTGAAGTGGTTCAATGATGCGAAGGGCTTCGGCTTCATCACGCAGGACAGTGGTGGGCCGGACGTGTTCTGCCATCACACGGCGATCGTAGCGGATGGTTTCCGTACCCTGGCCGAGGGCCAGAAGGTGGAGTTCGAAGTGAAGAAGGGCCCCAAGGGCCTGCAGGCGGAGAACGTCCGCCCGGTCTGAGCCCTCCGGCTCGGCTGCCTCTTCACTCACCCACGAGGTCCGGCCTTGACGAGGCCGGACCTCTTTTTCGCTAATTTCTCCCGGGAGGTCCCATGCAGGGAAGGTCCACGAAGCGGCAGAAGGAAATGGCGCGCCAGCAGAAGCAGCGTGAGAAGGACACCAAGAAGGCCGAGCGCAAGACGGAGAAGGATCAGCGTCCCGAGCGCGTTGCCGGTGACGTCGATCCAGACATCGCCGGAATCGTCCCCGGGCCGCAGCCGCTGCCCGATGCGTTCAACGACTGATGCGGTGCGCATGAAAAACCGCCCCGGCCTGTGAAGGCGCCGGGGCGGCGGTAGAGAAGGGGCTGGAAGGCCCCTTTTTCATGTCCGGACGGTGGATCAGCCGGTGCCGTAGCGCAGGCGCTCGCGGTCCTTGTCCTCCGCGCGGTTGTAGGCGGTGGCCGCGGCGATGATGTGACACACCCAGCCCAGCAGCCCGCCCGTGCCCAGCCAGAAGCCGGGGGTGATGATGAGCCAGAAGACCCCGCGCAGGATGTCTCCGTTGTAGATCTGCCCCACGCCAGGGATGAAGAACGACAGCAGCGCAGCAACACCGGGACGCGACATGGATTCGTTCCTCCTTGTTCCCTGATACGGCCCGGCGGGGCGCCCATTGCATCCCCTGTTGGACAGCGCCTGCCTGCCAGGCAGGCGGGTGGAAGCATGGGGTGCAACGCCTCCGCGTCCCCGCTAGCATGACGCATGTTCTTCCGGCCTGGATGTCTGGCTCGGAGGCACGGGGGGAAGTGATCATCCAAGCTCGGCATCAGGCCCGTGTGGCGGCGGCGTTCCAGGGTGGGGGCCTCGTCGAGGTCATCGCGTTGGCGGGCGTGTATCTCGCGGCCGCGCGCGCGGGCCTTTCGCTTTCCGCGGAGGGCACCCACATCAGCGCCGTCTGGCTTCCGTCAGGCGTGGCGCTGGGCGGACTGCTGCTGTGGGGCGTGTCGCGCTGGCCCGCCGTGTTCCTGGGCGCGTGGACGGTGGCGCTCGCGGTGGACGTGTCCCCGCTGGTGGGACTGGGCGTCGCCGCCGGGGCCACGTTGGAGGCCGTGCTGGGGGCCCTGCTCCTGCGCCGGGTGGCGTGTTCGCGGGAGCTGCACCGGGTGCGCGACGTCGTGTGGCTGGGCGGTGGCGCCGCGCTGGGCGCGCTCCTGGGCTCGGGGCTGGGCACGCTGAGCCTGGTGCTGGGAGGGGGCGTGCCCCACGCGCAGTGGGTCTCGTCCGCGTGGCTGTGGTGGATGGCGAACCTGCTGGGCATGTTGCTGGTGACGCCGCCGCTGCTGCTGCTGTTCCGGTCCTGGCGCGTGCGCTGGACGTGGGAGGCGTGGGTGCTGCCGGTGGCGACGGTGGCGGTGTGCGTGGGCGTCTTCGCCTTCCCGCGGCCGGGCTCCGGGGAAGCGCACGCGCTGATGTTCCTGCTCTTCCCGCTGTCGGCGTGGGCGGCCCTGCGCTTCGGGCCCCGGGGCGCGGCGCTGGCCTCGCTGTTCATCGCCCTGACGGCCATCGCCGGCACCGCGCGGGGGCTGGGGCCGTTCTTCACGGCGGACTCCCCGCCCCACGGGCTGGTGGTGTTGCAGCTCTTCATCGGCATCACCACGCTGACGGGCCTGCTGCTCGCGGCCGCGCGGGCCGAGCGCCGCGAGGCGGTGGAGATGTTGGAGCTGCTCGCCACCACCGTGCGCGCGGTGCACGAAGGCGTGCTCATCTGCGAGGTGCGCGAGCCGGGCGTGCTGCGCACGGTGTTCGTCAACGAGGCGCTGTGCGCGCTGGTGGGCCAGCGGCGAGAGGAGCTGGTGGGCGCCGCTCCCGGAGCGCTGCTGACGTCGGGCGACGGCGAGGATCCCCGGCGGCTGGCGGAGGCGCTGCGCGAGGAGCGTTCGCTGCGCGCGGAGGTGGTGCTCAGCCGGCCGGACGGCACGCGCGTGTGGAGTGAGATGCAGTTGTCCCCGGTGCGCGCCAACGGCCAGGGCGTGACGCACTTCGTGGCCACCCACCGCGACGTCACCGCGACGAAGGAGCTGCAGGCCCGGCTGGTGGCCGCCGAACGCGTGGCCGCGGTGGGGACGCTGGCCGCGGGCGTGGGCCATGAAATCAACAACCCGCTGGCCTACCTGGCGCTGAACCTGGAGGCCGCCGAGCGCGCGCTCGCGGCGGAAGGCACGGCGGCCGCCAAGGGCGTGCGCGACGCACTGAACAGCGTGAGAGGGGCCCAGGAGGGCGCCGAGCGCATCCGCCTCATCGTGAAGGACCTGCGGGTGTTCAGCCGCGAGGAGTCGCCCGAGCACGGGCTGGTGGACCTGAACGCGCTGGTGCCACCCGCGGCGCGCGTCGTGCTCCATGCGCTGCGGCCCCGCGCTCGGCTGGTGGAGTCGTTCGGTCCGGTGCCCCGGGTGCTGGGCAGCGAGGCGCGGCTGGGGCAGGTGCTGCTCAACCTGCTGGTGAACGCCATGCAGGCCATCCCCGAAGGCGACCCCGGCCGCCACGAGGTGCGCGTGCGCACCGGCACGGAGGCCTCCGGCCACGCGCGCGTGGAGGTGGAGGACACCGGTGGGGGCATTCCGCCGGATGTGCTGCCGCGCATCTTCGACCCGTTCTTCACCACCAAGGGCAGCGACGAGGGCACCGGCCTGGGGCTCGCCATCTGCCAGCAGATCGTCCGCGCGCACGGGGGCGAACTGCGCGTGCACAGCGTTCAGGGCCAGGGCGCCACCTTCACGCTGCTCCTGCCGCCCGCGCCCGTGCAGAGCGCGGGCGTGTCCTCCCTGCCCCTGCCTTCTTCCCGTCCGGGCGCGCGGGACGTGGAGGCGCCCTGGCTGCCGGCTTCCTCCTCGCGGCGGGGACGGGTGCTCATCGTGGACGACGAGCCTCGGCTGGCGCAGTCCATGCGCCTGCTGCTGGAGCCCTTCCACGACGTCGTCACCGCCACGGACGGCGAGGCCGCGCTCGCTCGGGTGATGCAGGGCGAGTCCTTCGACGTGGTGCTGTGCGACCTGCAGATGCCGGGCATGGACGGCATCGCGGTGCACCGGCGGCTGCTGGACCTGGCGCCCGCGCTGGTGTCGCGGCTGGTGTTCATCTCCGGCGGCGCGTCTTCACCGGAGGCGAGGACGTTCGTGGAGACGGTGGCCAACCGGGTGCTGGAGAAGCCGGTGCGTCCGGACGTGCTGCTGTCCACGGTGGAGGCCACGCTCGGCGGCGGGCCCCCGGAAGTGACGGCGCGGGACGCGGTGGGCGCCACGCGCCACGGCTAGCGCGTCAGACGCGCAGCCACTTGCGCGCGGTGGGCCCGAAGAAGCGCACCACGCTGCCCACCAGGAAGAAGCGCACCGAGCGGCCGATGACGGACGCCAGCAGGAACTGCCCCAGCGGCACGGACACCAGCCCGCTGCCAATGGCGACGATCTTGAACGGCGTGGGCAGGATGGAGCACAAGAGCGCCAGCACCCAGAAGTTGCGCCCCAGCAATTCGCCCACCGTGCCGGACACGCCGAAGCGGTCCACGCGCACGTTCAGGTCGATGTGCAGGAACTGCGTGATGCCTTCCCCCACGAACGCGCCCAGCCCGTAGCCGATGAGGCCTCCCACCAGGCTCGCCAGGGTGCCCAGCAGGCAGTAGCGCACCCACTTCTTCGGCTGGGCGAGCACCATGGGGACCAGGATGGCGAACGGGGGGATGGGGAAGACGGACCCGTCCACCACCGACACCGCCATCATCGTGGCCAGCGCGTGGGGCGTGGAGGCGGCGGCTTCCACGCGCAGGTATGTCCGACGGTACCAGGAGACCTTCGGCGCTTCGGCCGGGGCCGGGGTGGTCGGGGA
>NZ_RAVZ01000270.1 GCF_003611635.1 Corallococcus terminator
CCCCCTCGGCCGCTCCGAACGCCGTCGCCGAGCCGTCGCTCGCGAAGCCCTTCAAGCTGTCGCGGCGCTTCGACCGGACGGCACGCCTCCTGGGCGACAACGCCATGGAGCGGCTGGCCAACTCGCACGTGGTGGTGTTCGGCCTGGGCGGCGTGGGCAGCTTCACCGCCGAGGGCCTGGTGCGAAGCGGCGTGGGCCGGCTGACGCTGGTGGACCACGACGACGTCTGCGTCACCAACACCAACCGCCAGCTACACGCGACAGTGAAGGCCGTGGGCAAGTCCAAGGCGGAGCTGATGGCGCAGCGCTGCCAGGAGATCAACCCGCAGGCGAAGGTGGAAGCACTGCGCGAGTTCTACCGCGAGGAGCTGGCGGAGAGCCTGCTGCCCGCGGGCCGCTACGACTTCGTGGTGGACGCCATCGACAACGTGAAGGCGAAGCTGCACCTGTTGCACCGGTGCGTGACACTGGGCGTGCCGGTGGTCAGCTCCATGGGCGCGGCGGGCCGCCTGGACCCCACGGCCATCCGCGTGGAGGACCTGTGCGAGACGCACATGGACCCCTTCGCCAAGGACATCCGCAAGCTGCTCAAGCGCAAGTACGGCGTGGAGACGGAGCGCCACACGGGCATCACCGCCGTGTACTCGATTGAGACGCGGCGCCAGCCCGTCGCCCTCAACTACGACGACGCCACCGACGGCTTCCTGTGCGTCTGCCCGCAGGACAACGAGTTCCACACCTGCGACCACCGCACGCAGATTGACGGCAGCGTGGCGTTCGTCACCTCCGCGTTCGGCATGAACGCCGCGGGCGTCGTGGTGCGCAGGCTGGCGGCGACGCGGTAGTCGCCGTCAGGCTACGCGCGAACGCACTTCCGCCACCGCCGCCTCACGGCCACACGGGCGGCGGAAGACACAGCGCGCGCAGGCAGTGAGGTTGTCCGTCTGGGGGAAGGCCTCCGCCCCCTTCGGCGTGTTGGCGGCCGGATCCACGAGCAGCGCCCGCATCCCCGCCACGCTCTTCGCGAAGTGCTGGTGGAACGAGTCCATGGCGGACGGGTCCACCGCCACGTCGTGCTCCAGGCCCTCGTTCAGGTACACCAGCGACGCGCGCACCTTCTCCAGCGGGTGACGGTACTTCTGCGCGACATAGAGCGCGTAGCCCAGCACCTGCTCGTCGTAGCCCTCGCGCGAGCGGCCCGTCTTCCAGTCCACCACCACGAGCGAGCCCGCGTCATCCATGTAGGCGAGGTCGGGGATGGCGAAGACCTTCACGCCCTCGTGGATGAAGTGGGCGAATTCGAAGCCCGCGTCCACCTCCAGCCACTGCGCGGTCTTGAGCCCCTTGGCGATGCCGGGCCAGCGCGACTGGAAGAACCACGCGAGCGCCGAGCGCACCGTTTCGAAGTTCTGCTTCCACGCCTCGTTGGGGACTTCCTCCGCGTACTCGTGCTCCGCGAGGCCAGTGAAGGGCTTGCGGTACTTCTGCGTCCAGTACGCCTTGGAGCGCGAGTGCCGGAAGTCGTCCTGCATCAGCTTGTGCGCGCGGGCCTCCACGGCCTTCGGATCCACCTCGCGGCCGGCGCGCCAGTCCAGCAGCACGTCCTTGAGGGCCTCGTGCACGATGCTGCCCGCCCACGTGTAGCGGTTGGACAGCTTCTTGAGCACGTACAGCTCGCGCACGTCCCGCGCGGCCTCCGCCTCCCAGCCGCCCCAGGAGCGGTAGTAGTAGAGGTAGTAGGCCCGAAGGCACTCGGAGAACTTCTCGTGGCGGCTCTTGGACCAGGAGAAGTCGTTGTGGAGGGGAGGACGGGCCATGGACTCGGCGCATCCTATAGACGATCGCCCGTCCCGCCAGAAGGCCGACGAGCGGAGAGACAACCGCCTGGAATGTGGAAACACGCAGGCCCCACCCGACCGTACGGGTATGGTGTCCGACAGCCACCGCGAACCATCACATGAGCCCACGCAAGCGCACGGCCACCGCCGCCCTTCCCCCTCCTGTCTCCCCTGAGCGCCACGCGGCCCTCAGGGGCCCGCTGCTCTCCTGGTACGACCGCAACAAGCGCGACCTGCCCTGGCGCCGTACCCGCGACCCGTACGCCATCTGGCTCAGCGAGGTGATGCTCCAGCAGACCCAGGTCTCCACCGTCATCCCATACTGGGAGCGCTTCCTCGCGCGCTTTCCCACGGTGAAGGCCCTGGCCTCGGCGCCCCTGGATGACGTGCTCTCCGGGTGGAAGGGCCTGGGCTACTACACCCGCGCGCGCAACCTGCACCGCGCCGCCCAGGAGGTGGTGGAGCGCTTCGGCGGGAAATTCCCTCCGACGGCGGAAGAGCTCATCACCCTGCCCGGCTTCGGCCGCTACACCGCCGGGGCCGTGGCCTCCATCGCCTTCGGTGAGCCCGCGCCCATCGTGGATGGCAACGTCGCCCGCGTGCTGTCGCGCCTGTTCGAGGTGGAGGGCCTGCCCGGGGACCGCGACCGCGAGGCCACGCTGTGGGCGCTGGCCACGGAGCTGGCGAAGGGCGAACGCCCTGGTGACTTCAACCAGGCGCTGATGGAGCACGGCGCCACGACGTGCCGTCCGGAGTCCCCGCTGTGCCTGCTGTGCCCCGTGCGCGACGGGTGCTTCGCGTACCGCAAGGGCCGCGTGCACGAGCTGCCCCCGGCCAAGGTGCGCGCCGCACCCCGGAAGCTGTTCCTGGCGCTCGCGGTGTGGCCGCACGCGGGCACGCTCCTCTTCGCGCGGCGCGCGGACAAGGGGCTCTTCGGCGGCCTCTGGGAGCTGCCCGCGGTGGAGGTGGACGAGGAGACGCCGGAGGCCGAAGCCGTCCAGCGCCTGTCGTCGACGCTGGGCGCGACGCTCGCGCTGGAGGGCACGCTGGACAGCGTGCGCCGTCAGCTCACCCACCGCGACCTCACGCTGCGCCTCCTGCGCGTATCCGGAGGCCCGCGCCCCACGAAGTCCGCCGCGTTCCAGGAGCTGCGCTGGTGCACGCCGCAAGAGGCGGAGGCGCTGGGCATGAGCACCGCGATGCAGCGCGCGCTCGACGCGGTGCTGGGACATGGTGTGCTGGGTGGAGATGCGCCCGCCGCACCCGCGCCCGCGAAGAAGAAGGCCGCGGGGCGCACCACCAGGAAGGCGACCGGGGGCTGATCCGCCCGGCGGCTTCACGTCCCGGACCGACGGTACGGATGGGCTTCGCGCGGGGACTTCCCGCCTCTCGCGGGCCGTCCAACCTCCAACAAAAGGCGACGTGCGGTGTCGCGCCGACAACCTCCGACTCGCGGGGTCACTTCCGTGTCACGGGGGGCCGCCTGAAGCTTCGGCCGCCTTTCCCAGGAGGAGTCCCCATGGCCCGTCAGAATTCGCAGAAGACGCCGCAGACCCCGGCCCCGAAGTCCACGCCGGAACGGACCCCGGAGAAGCCGAGCGCGAACATGAGCGCCCCCACGAATGAGCAAATTGCCCGGCGCGCCTTCGAAATCTACCAGGCCCGGGGCGGCACCCACGGCAGCTCCGAACAGGACTGGTTCCAGGCCGAGCGTGAGTTGAAGCTCGGCCGTCAGTAGCCGCGCTTCAGTGCGCGTGCGTCGGATTCTGGTGGGCCGGGCGCTCGAACTCGAGCGCCCGCTTCAGCCGGCGCTGCGACTGCTTCAGCTCCTCCAGGATGCGCTCGGCGTCCATCACCGAGCGCATGGCGAGCCCGCACGCGGGCGTCAGCAGCACCGTGGACACCGCCTGCGCGAAGCCGATGCCCTGGGGCAGCGCCGCCTTGAGCGATGCCTCCACGGAGTCCGCCAGCTCCTCCACCGAATACGTGGACGCCAGGTCCGTGGGGATGACGCCCAGGCTCAACGTCGCCCCGGACGCGAGGAAGCGCTCCAGCGCCTCGCGCTCCTCCAGCATCGCGTCCAGCGACAGCCGCACGTCCAGGGACACCAGGTCCGCCTGCGCGTCCAGGAGCACGGCCCAGTCCGTGTTGCCGCAGCAGTGGATGCCCACGAGCGCGCCCTCGCGCTGAAGGGCGACCACCAGCAGGCGCAACTCCTGCTGCGCCAGCAGGTGCTGCGGGTTCATCTTCACGTAGGCGTAGAGGCCCGGCTCGTCCAGGTAGAACAGGGGCGTGGTGCCGGTGCGCTTCAGGGCACGCACCATCGCCAGCGCGCGCACCATCACCAGCCGGTAGAACGCGTCATCCAGCCCCGGCACCGTCAGCACCGGCTCGCCCGTCGTCGTGCGCACCACCGAGCGGACCGTGAAGGGCCCGGACAACTGCGCCTTCGCGAACGCGAGCTTGCGGTGCTCCACCTCCCACAGGAAGGGCTTCCACGCGCGGCACGCCTCCGGGGTGGGTTCGAAGGCCTCCAGGTTCCCGGACGCCAGCGCCTGCTCCAGCTTCGCCTCGAAGGCCGCGCGGCCCGCGGTCCACTCCGCCACGTCCACCGTGCAGACGCCATCCTCGTCGAAGCGCAGGCCCGGCAGGCCCTCCAGCGCGGCGGGAATCATCAGCTCCCCGGGGTGCCCCACGGGGAGCTGCGGCAGGAACGGGATGTCCATGGCGAGCGCGGCCTGCAGACCCAGTTCCACCTGGGTGTGCGGCAGGCTGCCAATGCCCGTGGTGGCACACGCGGGCAGGAGCTGGACGGCGCGACGGATGGTGGGCGAAGGCATGGGGACAATCTAACCCGTCCGGTAGAACCGGGCCCGGGGTTCTCCATCCGCCCGGGCCCGACGCGTCAGGTCACGGAGAAATACGTGGCGCCCGGGTGGTGGAAGACGATGGCGGACACGCTCGCCTCGGGCTCCATCATGCAGCCGTCGGTGAGCTGCACGCCGATCTCCTCCGGCTTGAGCGCGGCGAACAGCTTCGTCTGGTCCTCCAGCCGGGGGCACGCGGGGTAGCCGAACGAGTAGCGCTTGCCGGTGTACTCCGCGCGGAAGCGCTCCAGCATCGACATCTCCGCCCGGTCCGGGAAGCCCCACATGCTGCGCAACTGCGTGTGCAGCAGCTCCGCGTAGCCCTCCGCCGTCTCCAGCGCCAGCGCCTGCACCGCGTGCATCTTGAGGAACTCACCCTTCGCCTTGAAGCCCTCCGCCAGCTCGCGGATGCCCGAGCCCGCAGTGGTGACGAACATCGCCACCGCGTCCACCGGCTTGCCGTTCTCCAGCGGCTTCACGTAGTCGGACAGGCACAGGCCGTTGTCCTTGTCCTGGCGTGGGAAGTCGAAGGTCGTGACGGGCTCGCCCGTCGTGCCGTCGAAGAGGAGCACGCGGTCGCCTTCGCTCGCGGCCTTGTAGAACTGGAACACGGAGCGCGCATGCATCACGCCACCCCGCAGCAGCGCCTTCAGCTCCTCCACCGCGTCCTTCAGCGCCAGCGCCTTGCGGCCCTCTTCCGTCTTCGCCAGCTCCGCCTCCGCCGGGGTGCCCAGCGCGCGCGACGACGTGCGCAGGCCCAGGTGCCGGCCGTACAGCATCACCGGGTTGATGAACTTCCAGATGTGGTCCAACGGCGTGTTGGTCAGCACGTGCCGCGCGAAGTCCGGCGCGGGCGGCACCGAGGCCAGCACCGGCACCTCCGTGCTGCGCGGGCGGCGCACCGGGGCGGCGGGCGCGGGGCGCTCCTTCACTTCCTGCGCGAGCTTGAGGCGGCGCGCGGCCAGGTCGTCGCGCAGCTTCGAGTGGGCCACGGGCTCCACGATCTGCTTCGCCAGCTCCAGGCCGTTCATCGCGTCCTGGGCGTAGGCCACCGTGCCGCCGCCGTAGGCCGGGGCGATGTTGCGGTCCACGAAGTTGCGACTGAGCGCGGCGCCGCCCACCAGGATGGGCACTTCCACGCCCGCGCGCTTCAGGTCCTCCGCCGTCGCGACCATCTGGTGCGCGCTCTTCACCAGCAGGCCCGACAGCCCGAGGATGTCCGGCTGGTGCTCCTTCACCGCCTTCACGAGCTGCTCGGGCGGGACCTTGATGCCCAGGTTCACCACCTGGAAGCCGTTGTTGGCGAGGATGATCTCCACCAGGTTCTTGCCGATGTCGTGCACGTCGCCCTTCACCGTGGCGAGGACGATCTTCCCGCGCGATGCCGCCTGGGTCTTGCTCATGTGCGGCTCCAGGTGGCTCACCGCGGCCTTCATCGACTCCGCGCTCTGGAGCACCTCCGCGACGATGAGCTCGTTGGCGCCGAAGAGGCGGCCCACCTCGTCCATGCCCTTCATCAGCGGCCCGTTGATGATCTCCAGGGGCGGCATCTCCTTCATCGCCAGGTCCAGGTCCGCGAAGAGTCCGTCGCGCGTGCCTTCGACGATGTAGCGCTGCAACCGCTCGTTGAGCGGCAGGCTGCTCACCTGCGCCCGCGCGGGCTTGCGCTCGCGGAAGTGCGCCGCGAAGGGCGTCACGGGGTCCGTGCCCCGGTTGTAGAGCAGGTCCTCGGACAGCTTGCGCTCCTCCTCCGGCAGGGACGGGTAGCGCTCCAGCTTCTCCGAATTGACGAGCGCCATGTCCAGGCCCGCCTGCACGCAGTGGTACAGGAACACGGAGTTGAGCACTTCGCGGCCCGCGGTGGGCAGGCCGAAGGACACGTTGCTGATGCCCAGCACCGTGCGGCACTGCGGGAAGCGCTTCTTGATGAGGCGCACGCCTTCGATGGTCTGCACGCCGCTGCCCGTGTACTGCGCGTCGCCGGAGGCGCAGGGGAACACGAGCGGGTCGAAGTACAGGTCCTCCGCGCGCATGCCGTACTTCTTCGTGAGCAATTCGAAGCTGCGCTCGGCCACCTCCAGCTTGCGCTCGGCGGTGACGGCCATGCCGATTTCGTCGATGCAGCCCACCACCAACGCCGCACCGAACGCCTTCGCCAGCGGGACGACCTTCTCGAAGCGCTCCTCACCATCCTCCAGGTTGACGGAGTTGATGATGGCCTTGCCCTGGCAGTACGTGAGCGCCATGGCGATGACCTTCTCGTCCGTCGAGTCGATCATCAGCGGCACGCGGACCTTCTTGACGACGACGTCCAGGAACTGGCGCATGTCGTCCAGCTCATCCCGGTCCGGGTTCGCGAGGCAGATGTCGATGACCTGCGCGGCGCGGCGCACCTGCGCGCGGGCGATTTCCGACGCATCGTCGAACTGGCCCGCGACGATGAGTTCCTTGAACTTCTTGCTGCCGATGACGTTCGTGCGCTCGCCCACGATGATGGGGCGCTGCTCGTCCGTCACCTCCAGGTAGTCCACGCCGGACAGCGAAGAGCGCGGCTTGGGCACCTCCGTGCGCGGCTTGAGGCCCTTCACCATCGCGGCCAGCGCGTCGATGTGGCCCGCGTGCGTGCCACAACAGCCACCCACCACGTTGAGCCAGCCGTTGTCACAGAAGCGCTTGAGCGACCGGGCAATCATCTCCGGCGACTCCAGGTACTGACCATTCTCATCCGGCAGGCCCGCGTTGGGCACGCACGACACCGGGAAGCCGCACATCGCGGACAGCGTGCGGATGTGGTCCGTCATGAAGTCAGGGCCCGTGGCGCAGTTGAGCCCCAGGTAGAGCAGGTCTGTGTGCTCCAGCGACGTGGCCAGGCTCTCCACCGACTGGCCCGCGAGCATCGTGCCCATGGGTTCGATGGTGCCCGACACCGCCACCGGAATCGCCCAGCCCAGCTTGTGGAACGCCCGGTCGATGCCGATGAGCGCCGCCTTCACGTTGCGCGTGTCCTGCGCCGTCTCCACCAGCAGGTAGTCGGAGCCGCCCAGCGCCAGCCCTTCGGCCTGGAGGGCGAAGTTGTCCACCAGTTCCTCGAACGTGATGCCGCCCGTGACGCTGATGGCCTTCGTGGTCGGCCCGATGGAGCCCGCCACCCAGCGCATCCGGCCGTCCTTCGCCTCCGCGGCCTTGGCGGCGTTCAGCGCGAGGCGCGACGCGGCGATGTTGATCTCCATCGCCTTGTGCCCCAGGTCGAACTCCGCCAGCACCACCGGCGTGCCGCCGAAGCTGTCCGTCTCCGTCACGTCCGCGCCCGCGGCGAAGTACTTCGCGTGGATGCCCTCGATGACGTCCGGGCGCGTGAGCACCAGGTTCTCGTTGCAGCCCTCGTACTCCGGGCCCCCGAAGTCCGCCGCCACCAGGTTGTGGTTCTGCAGCAGCGTCCCCATGGCGCCATCCAGCACCAGGATGCGCTCACGCATCGCGGCCTTCAGGGCCTCCACGCGCAGGCCGTGGTCCCCGGGGGGCAGCGGCAGGGGGGGGGCAGGATGGCTCGTCATGATGGTTTGACTCCGGTGAGCAGGAAGACGCGGAAGGGACTGGCCCCGTCGCGCGCGTGCGTCTCGCGGGTGAACGACGTGAAGCCGGCCTCGCGAAGGGCCGCTTCCAGGGTTTCGGGCGCGAAGCCCAGGTGCCGGTGTCCCAACCGCTCCAGCACCCACTTCTCTTCATGGGGCAGCAACTCCAGCACCACCAGCCGGCCGCCAGGCTTGAGCAGCCGTGCGGCTTCCGACACCACCGCCGCCGGAGACTCCACGTGGTGCAGGCTCTGCGAAATCACCACCAGGTCCATGCGCCCGCCCTCAAGCGACAGCCGGTGCAGGTCCTCGCGCAGGAACGTGATGTTGGACAGGGACTCACGCTGGGCATGCGCCTTCGCCTGGGCCAGCGCGTCCTCGCTCTGGTCGATGGCCCACACGTGCTTCGCCCACCGGGCCAGCGCACGGCTGAACACGCCCGTGCCACAGCCGAAGTCCGCCACGTCCAGCGGAGGCAAGAGCGACGCCAGCGCCCCCGCCCACAGGAACCACGACTGCCCCGGCTCCAGGAGCCGCTCGTTGAGCGCCTGCCGGTCCTCCCGGGCGCGCAACAGGTCGTTGAGCCGGGCGGAATCCCCCGCCGCGTCCTCCGCCTCGCGCGCCAGCCGGACGAGCGGCCAGCGCGTGTCATCTGATTCCAGCGCCAGCGAGTAGTAGGTAAAGCCCGCCTGCCGCTCCTCGCGGATGAGCCCCAGGCCCTTCAACTTCGACAGGTGGTGCGACACCGACGACTGCGCCACTCCCACCAGCGACACCAGCTCCGTCACGTTCAACGGCGCCTGCGCCACCAGCCGGAGGATGCGCAGCCGGGTCGTGTCCCCCAGGACACGAAAGGATTGGGAGAGGACGTCCATATCGCCGCATCAACATATATCGATGCTCTGACTTCCACACAATCACCCCGGCGACGCAATGCGTTGCCTTCGGTCACACCCTTCCCGTAAAAATCCGACATGACGCCCTCTTCCACGCTGCACTCCCTGCTCGAAGGCAAGCGCTTCGGGATGGTCCTCTCCGCGGGCTACTTCGGCTTCTACGGCCACGCGGGCTTCCTGAAGGGCCTGCACGGCGCCGGGCTGAAGCCCCACGCGTACGCGGGCACGTCCGCGGGCGGGATGGTGGCGGCGTACGCGGCGGCGGGCATGCCCATGAACCAGTTGGAGGAGCTGGTGCTGCGCCAGACGCGCGCGAACTTCTGGGACCCCGACCCCATTGGCGCGGTGCTCAACGTGGCGTCCGCGGGGCACGGCTTCACGGGCCTGCTCAAGGGCGAGCGCTTCCGGCGCCTCCTGGAGGACACGCTGCCGGTGCGCACCTTCGAGGAGACGCCGCACCCGCTGCTGCTCACCGCCGCGAACCTCACCCACGGCTCGCACCAGGTGTTCACCACCGGGGAGCTGGCGCCGCGCGTCCACGCCACCTGTGCCTATCCCGGCCTGTTTCGCGCCGTGCCCCTGGACGGCAACCTGTTCTGGGACGGCGGCCTCGTGGACAAGGCGCCCGCGCTGTCGCTGCACGAGAGCGCCATTGGCAAGGACCTGGACGCCATCCTGGTGCACTTCCTGCCCAGCAAGACGCGCAAGGTGGTGGGCGGTCCCATGGCCTATCCGCAGGGGCTCGCGGCCGGCTCCGCCGCGCTCCGCCGCGACCACTTCCGCCTCCAGCTCACCGTGCTCCAGCAGCGCAACGTGCCCGTCTACGTCGTCGTCTCCAACCTGCCGCCCGTCACCCCCGCCACCCTGGAGCGCGGCTTCGACGCGTTGGATCAGGCCCGGCTCTCCGCGGAGCGCGCCCTGGCCCGGCCCCCGGTGCCCTTCGAGCAGAGCACGTGAAACACACGCATCCCCACGGATTCAACGGGATGCGAATAAAACACCAGAGCAGAAATGTGTGAATAACTCGACTTGAATGACAGACCGGCATGCGATGTTCGGGACGCTGTTCATCCCGGAGGAAGTCCATGCTGAAGTCGACGCTGTCCCTGCGCCCCCTGCGTGGCGCGGTCATGGCTGTGTCCCTGCTGGCGTTGGCCCCCGTCGCCGGTGCCGCGCCCAGGCTGGCGCCGCGGGCACTGGCGCCCAAGCCGACGGGGCGTGAGCTGCCCGCGAAGACCTTCGTGGAGCGCCTGGTGGTGAAGTTCCACGAGGGCAGCCACGTGCGCCTGCGCGACGACGGCCTGCGCGTCCTGGCCTCGGAGCGGGGCACCGCCGAGCGCGAGCTGTTGTCGGGCCTGCGCCTGGACGACGCGCGGGTGGAGGCGGACGTGGCGGAGGTGGCGGCACTGTTGGAACGCGCGCCGCGCATCGGTTCGCTGACGCGCCTCATCCAGGCCGAAGAGGCCGCGCTGGACGCGAGCAAGCTGTCTGGTGAGGCGAAGGGCGGCCAGCAGTTGGCGGACCTCAACCTGTACTTCGAGGTCCCGCTGCTCCCGGGCACCACGGCGGAGAACGTCGTGGAGCTGGTGGAGGCGCTCAACCGCGTGCAGAGCGTGGAGGCCGCGTACGCGCAGCCGCCCGCGGAGCCCGCGATGGTGAACTTCGGCATGGAGGAGGGGCTGCGCACGCTCCTGTCCGCGGCGGACATCGCGCCCGCGACTCCGCTGTACCAGGCCAACCAGGGCTACCTGAACGCGGCGCCCGCCGGCATCAACGCGACGTACGCGTGGACGCAGACCGGTGGCCGGGGCAACAACGTGAAGTTCGTGGACATCGAAGGCGGCTGGCGCACCACGCACGAGGACTTCCCCACGTTCTTCCGCGTGGGCGGCACGCAGTTCAACGACCTGGGCTGGCGCAACCACGGCACCGCGGTGCTGGGTGAAATCATCGGCGCGAACAACGGCTACGGCGTGACGGGCATCGCCAGCGCGGCGACGGCGGGCGTGGAGGCCATTGGCGCGCAGAGCGCCGCGAGCGCCATCACCAACGCGGCGGGCGCGCTGGGCGCGGGCGGCATCATCCTGGTGGAGCTGCACGCGCAGGGCCCCGCGGACGGCACGGCGTGCACGTGCAACACGGGCCAGTGCAACTACATCGCGATGGAGTACTGGCAGGCGGAGTACGACGCCGTCCGCAACGCGACCGCGAATGGCGTCATCGTGATTGAAGCGGCGGGCAACGGCAGCGCGAACCTGGACGCGGCGGCGTACGGCGGGCGCTTCAACCCGGCCACGCGCGACTCGGGCGCCATCCTGGTGGGCGCGAGCACGGCCACCACCCGCGTGCCCATGTGCTGGACCAACTTCGGCGCGCGCGTGAACGTGCACGCCTGGGGAGAGTCCGTCGTCACCACCGGCTACGGCGACCGCTTCGGCCGCACCTACGGCGAGGACCAGTACTACACGTCCACGTTCAGCGGCACCTCCAGCGCGTCGCCCATCGTGGTGGGCGCGGCGGTCAGCGCCCAGGGTGTGGCCCGCGCCAACGGCCGGCTCCTGACGTCCGTGCAGATGCGCGGCCTCTTGCGCAACAACGGCACCGCCCAGGCCGCCGACACGCGCCAGATTGGCCCGCTGCCGGACCTGGCCAAGGCGCTGCCGAAGGTCATCTCCGGCAACTACTGAAGCGCCGGTTGAAGCCCCGGTGACTGGAGGCGTCCTGGCGTGGCGTCTCCGGTCCGCGCCGTCTCATGGGGCCCGCGTCCTGGGCCCTGCACTTCAGTGAGCGGCGTGGACAGGCCCTCCGGACCTTCGGGTGCGGGGGGCCTTCCTGCGTCCGTGCCCCGGGTGGAGCTCAGCGTCCGCTGTAGCGGCGGTGATCCACCATCAGGCAGCGGTCCTGCACCACGCGGATGCCCGCGGCGGCCAGCTTCTTCGCCGCCGCGTCGTTGCGGATGCCGGACTGGAACCACACCGCCTTGGGCCTCTTCGCGAGGATGTCGTCCACGTGCTGGTCGATGTCCCCCGCCCTGCGGAACACGTCCACGAGGTCGATGTCCCCCGGGATGTCCACGAGCTTGCGGTACACCGGCTTGCCCAAGATCTGCTTCGCGTCCGGGTAGTAGACGGGCACCGGCACCACGTCCACGCCCGCCTTCGCCAGGTACTCCGGCACGTAGTACGCGGGCTGCCCGGAGTGGTCCTCCGTCTTGATGCCCAGCACCGCCACCCGCCGCGCGTCCTGCACCACGCGCTTCACGCCGGCCTCGTCCTCGATGAGGTTCTCCACGTGGCTCATGACCCTTCCTCCTGAAGCGTCTCCGCTTGCGATTCGGTGGTGAGCGTCAGCGTCCCGCCATCCCCCACCGCGTTCACCTTCAACAACCGGCGCACCGGCACGAACCGGCCCCAGGCGACCACCTGCTCCCCTGCACACGTCACCCCCTTCAGCAGCTCGGGCGACCCCGCCTCCGCCCACACGGACCGCAGCTCCGCCGGGGCCTTCTCCGGCAGCGCGTCCATGCACTTGAGCGACAGCACCACCGCGTCGCCGAAGCTCGTGAGCCGCGTGCCCTCCACCGTGCGCTCCAGCAGGTACGCCCGCTCCACGCCCCCCACGTCGAGGAAATCCACCGCCCAGGTGCGCTGGCCCTCCACCAGGTTGCGTTGCAGGAGCCCGCCGTACTTCGCCTCCCACTCGCGGCGCGTCCGCGTCTCCAGCGCGTCCGGAGAGAAGAAGCGCTCCAGCTCCGGCAGCCCGGAACCCGCGGGCGCCACCTGCCGCAGCGCCTCCTGCGCGGCCTCCGGCGCCACGAGCTTCACGAAGGTGCCGTCCGCCGCAAGCTGCAGGCGCAGGGTGAAGCGCTCCAGCACGGCACCGGGCAGCGACACCACGTCCTGGCCGTCGTGCACCTGTCGGGGCGTGCGCACCGACTGGGCCACCCGCCAGCCACCGTCCGCGGGGGTGAAGCGCGTCTCGGTGGTGAACTCGGCCAGGTCGCGGACCTCCGGCTGCCCCGCGGGCTGGAAGGTGCGGGTGGCGCGCACGGACTCGGTGAGGAGGCGGTCCACGGGCGGCTTGAAATCCAGACGCACCGGAGGCGGCAGCCCCGGCGCGGGGTTGAGCGGCGGATACCGGGACGAACACCCGGCGACCAGTGACAGCACGAGACAGCACCACGGGAGACCAGGACGCATGCGCTCGCGAACGCTGGCAGAAAGCCGGGGCGCCCGCGAGCGTCTTGCTCGGTTCAGGGGTGCGTGCCGCGAAAACAAGGCGCTTGTCGCCGCTACGGGTGACGGCCCTCGCCTTCCAGCTTGTCCCGTCCGATGTTGCGGCGGTCGCGATCCACGCCGTCGTCGTCCTTGAGCCCGTTCATGCCGAAGCGGCGCTCCGCTTCCGCCAGGTCGCGCAGCACGTGCTCGCGCAGCATGTACTCCTTCTGGGGCAGCGACTTGAGCAGGTTGATCACATCGACCGGGGCACCACTGTCGCCGGCGGCCTCGACGAGCTCGTCCCGCGTCGCTGGGTAGTCCACAGCGTCCAGATGCGGGGTGATGGAGCGAGCCGGATCCTCCGCCTGTCCGTAAGCCATCGTGCCTTCCACCTTTCTTCTGCCCGGGCCTCCAGGCCCAGGCGACCGTCCAGGGAACAAAGTGGGGATGGCGCCCGCCCCGGGCCACCCTCGGGGCCGCTACCCCCTCCGACGCCGGGCGGGCCGGGGAGCGACCGTCTTGCCGAAGTCCGCTTCAGGGTAGAGTCCCCTCCCGCGCCAACGCCCGCTGGAGTGATTCATCCCGATGTCCGCCGCTTCCCTGCTCATCGCCTGGCTCACGCTCGCCAGCCCCC
>NZ_RAVZ01000271.1 GCF_003611635.1 Corallococcus terminator
ATCCCCATCCCCCACGCCCCCGCCTTCGTGGAGGGCGTGCTGCACCTCCGGGGCTCCATGCTGCCGGTGGTGGACCTGCGGCGGCGCCTCTTGGGGCAGGTGGCTCCGGAGACCAAGCGCACGCGGCTGCTCGTGTGCCGGCTGGGGACGCGGCGCGTGGCGGTGCGGGTGGACCGGGTCGCGGAGGTGCTGCGCATCCGCAAGGGCGACATCAAGCCCGCGCCCGCGCTGATGGCCGCGGGCCGCACACCCTTCGTCGTGGGCGTGTGTGGACCGCCGGAGCGGCTCCGGCTGCTGTTGGACCTGAAGGCGCTCCTGCGCTCGGAGCTGGACCGCGAATTGCGGGGGCCGACGGCGGGTTGAGTCCGGCGCTTTCGTTCCGTGTCGACGTTCGGATGGCGGTGGGGATCTACACCCCCGGGTTCTTCGGGCAGGATGGGGGCTCACGCAGGCTTTGCCCCCGGGAGAGTACGGCGGATGAGCGACGCGGTGCAGTCCCTCGCGGCACAGGAGGAGGCCCGGTACCGGGCCCTGCAGGTCGTGGATCCCCGCGCGCCCGGGGCCCTGGAGACCTTCACCGAGGGACTGCATGACGAGAGCTGGCGCGTGCGGCACGCGGCGGCGGAAGGACTGAGGCGCCTGCCGGACGCGGAAGGCGTCGTCACACGACTCATCTCCGTGCTGGGCGAACGCGGCGAGACGGGCGCGCGCAACGCGGCGGCGGAGGCGCTGGCCGGCATGGGCACGGTGGCGCTGCGACCGCTGGTGCTCCTGCTGGAGCACGAGGATCCGGATCAGCGCAAGCTCGCGGTGGACATCCTGGGGCAGTCGGGCAGCACGGAGGTGGAGGACGTCATCCTGCGTTCGCTCTCCGACGTGGACCTCAACGTGCGCGTGGCCGCGGCCGAGGCCCTGGGGCGCATCGGTGGCGAGGCCGCGGTGCGGGCGCTGGAGGCCCTGCTGGACGCGGACACGTCGCTGCTGCGGCTGGCCGCGCTGGAGGGACTGGCGGCGCTGCGCAAGGCTCCGTCCACCACCCGGGTGATGGCGCTGGTGGAAGAACCGCTCCTGCAGCGCAGCGCGCTGCGCCTGCTGGGGCTGTGCCCTCCGGGCGCGTCCACCGAGCGCATCTGCCGAGCCCTGGCCTCGTCGGTGCGTTCGGTGCGAGAGGCGGCCCTCGTCGCGCTGGGCACGCAGGCGACGGGCCTGGGGCCCTATGAGCGCAATGAACTGGATGCCGTGGCGCGCTCGGTGCTGGCCCACATTCCGGAGATGACGGAGCGGGTGGCGCAGGCGCTGGACGTGGAGGACGTGCGGATCCGCGCCGGAGCGCTGGTGGCCGCCGGGGCGTTGGGCGAAGCATCGCTGGCGTTGGCGGTGGCGGAGGTGGCTCGCGAGGACCGGCTGCTGCGCGAGGTGCTCTTCACGCTGGGGCAACTGGGCACGGAGGGGCGCCGGCTGCTGCTGAAGAACATGGGCGCGTTGTCGCTGCCCGCGCGCACGGTGGCGGCGGAGGCGCTGGTGCTGCTGGTGGACGCGACGTCGGTGCCGGAGCTGTGCGCGCTCCTGGAGTGGGCGGAGGACGACCTGCGCGCGGTGGTGGTGCGGGCCCTGGGGCGCACGCGCTCTCCGGAGGCGCTGCTGCCCCTGGTGGGCCTGCTCGCGGATGCGTCGCTGTCGGGCACGGCGACGCGAGCCCTGGATCAGCTCATCGCGGTGCATCCGCTGGCGGCCCTGGCCGCGCTGGAGACGGCGGTGGAGCAGCGCACCACGCCCGTGGCGGTCGCGGTGCTGGGACGGCTGGGCGGCGTGCAGGTGCTGCCCCTGTTGCGGCGGCTGGCGCGCGACGTGGACGCCCCCTGGCGCGCGGCGGCGGTGGAGGCGGCGAGCCGGGTGAGTGGCGAGGCGGGCCTGGAGCTGGCGCGGGGCGCGCTGGCGGACGAGTCCGCGCCGGTGCGCATCGCGGCCGTGCGGGCGATGGGACGACAGGGCGGGAAGGAGGCTGGCAACTTCCTGGGGCTCGCGCTGAAGGACGAGGACCGCGCCGTGCGGCTGGCCGCGGTGGAGGCGGTGGGCGTGGGCGGCGCCACGGAGCGCGCGTTGGACCTGGAAGCGCTGGTGCGCCATGGCGACGGTGCGCTCGCGGTGCTGGCGGTACGCGCCCTGGCGAAGCTGGGCAAGGTGGGCGCGGGCATGTTGTGGGATGCGCTGGGCCATCCCGACACGGAGGTGGTGAAGGCGGCGCTGGCGGCCCTGACGTCGGCGGACGGCGCGGCGGACGGCGCGGCGCTGGCGGTGTCGCTGGTGGGGCATCCCCGCTGGGACGTGAGGGCGGCGGCGGCTCGGGTGCTGGGAGACCTGGGACGGCCGGAATGCCTGTCCGTGCTCCAGCAGGCCCTGGCGGTGGAGCACGACGCGCTGGCCCGCAAGGCGTTGGTGGACGCGGTGGCACTGTTGTCGGGGCGTTGAGGGAAGGCCGCGCATGCCACGCTTCGACGAAGGCCGTCCGGAGATGACGCTGGAGGAGTTCCGGCTCCTGCGCGACCACGTCTATGCCCACTGCGGCATCCTCATCCACGAGGACATGAAGTTCGTGATGGAGCGAAGGTTGTGGCCCCGGCTGGAAGCGCTGGGGCTCACGGACTTCGGCGCCTACCACCGCTACCTGCGCTACGACGCCCAGCGCATCGCGGAGCTGGAAGCCGCCGTCGAATCCCTCACCACCCACGAGACGTACTTCTTCCGCGAACCCGCGCAGCTCAAGGCCTTCTGCGAGGAGCTGCTCCCGCTTCTGGAGAAGAAGAACGCGCGCACCCGGAGGCTGAGGCTGTGGTCGGCGGGGTGTTCCTCCGGCGAGGAGGCGTACACCATGGCGATGCTGCTGAAGGACAGCGGCCGCTTCGACGACTGGGACGTGGAGGTGCATGGCACGGACCTGTCGCGCCGGGTGTTGGCCGTGGCCCGCCGCGCCGAATACGGGCCCAGCGCCCTGCGCGCGACGCCGCCGGAATTGCTGGAGCGCTTCTTCGTGCCCGCGGGGGTGAACCGCGTGCGCGTGCGCGACGACGTGAGGGCGTGGGTGAGCTTCGGCCACCACAACCTGGCGGACGAAGCGACGAGCCAACTGGTGCCTCGCACCGACGTCGTCTTCTGCCGCAACGTGATGATCTACTTCGATCAGGCCATGCGGCGCCGGGTGTTGGGCGTCATTCGCGACCGGCTCTGTCCCGGAGGCTACCTGCTGCTGGGCCACGCGGAGAACCTGCTCAGCCTGGGCGCGGACTTCGAACTGGTGCACCTGAAGGGCGACCTCGTGTACCGCCGGCCGGAGCTGCCGAACGGGGAGGGCCGCTGATGGGACGCCCGCTCACGGTGCTCGTCATCGACGATTCGGCCACCAACCGCCGCACGCTCACCACGCTCCTGGAGTCGTCCAACGAGGTGATGGTGCTGGACTGGGCGGGGGATGGCGAGGAGGGGCTCAAGAAGGTGCTGGACCTGAAGCCCGACGTGGTGACGTTGGATCTGGAGATGCCCAGGCTGGGAGGCCACACCTTCCTGCGGCTCTTGATGCGCGCCGCGCCCACGCCCGTCATCGTCATCTCCAGCTACTCGCACAAGTCGGACGTGTTCAAGGCGCTGGAGCTGGGCGCGTTCGACTTCATCGCCAAGCCGCCCCGGAGCACGCCGGAGGCGCTGGAGATCCTCCGGCGCGAGCTGTTGGACAAGGTGTTCGCGGCCCGCCACGTGAAGTCGGGCGGACGCCACGGGGCCGCGCTGCGCACCTCCGTCCTGTCGGGGGATGCGCCCCAGGTCATCGCGGTGGGGGCGTCCACGGGGGGGCCTCCGGCGGTGCAGCGGATATTGGAGGGCCTGGCAAGCGAACCCACGGTGAGCGTGCTGGTGAGCCAGCACATGCCCTCGCAGTTCACCCGGGCCTTCGCGGAGCGGTTGGATCGCATTGGCCCCTTCACGGTGACGGAGGCGTGCGACGGCGACGTGGTGGCGCCGGGCCACGTCTACATCGCGCCGGGCGGACGGCACCTGGTGCTGACGGAGCGCGGGGGACGGATGGAGCTGCGCACGCCGGGGCCGGTGCCCGCGGACAAGTACGCGCCGTCGGTGGACCGGCTCTTCGAGAGCGCGGCGGAGGTGCTGGGCTCCCGCGCGGTGGCGGTGGTGCTGACGGGCATGGGCGCGGACGGGGCGCAGGGCGTGCGCTACGTGCGGCGCGAGGGCGGAGAGTCCTGGGCCGAATCCGAGGACACGGCGGTGGTGTTCGGCATGCCCAAGGAGGCCATCGCCACCGGGGCGGTGACGCGGGTGCTCACCCTGGACTCCATGGGGCCGGAGCTGGCGGCGCTGGTGCGCAGGCGGAGGCAGTCTTCCGGGCAGTGAATCGGTGGTTCCCGGACAGGGCCCCCGCACAATCCCGAGACGGGCCGCGCGCGGGTGCTAGGCTGTCGGGCATGTCGGAGCAGCAGATCCGCGCGCTGGTGGTGGACGACTCGCAGGCCATGCGCCGCAGCATCATGTACGCGCTCCAGCGGCTCACGGGCGTCGTCTGCATCGAAGCCGAGGACGGGGTGGCGGGGCTGAAGATGCTCACCACCCAGGGCCGCTTCGACCTGGTGCTGACGGACATCAACATGCCGCTGATGGACGGGCTGAAGCTCATCAGCCACATCCGCAAGGCGCCGGAGCACCGGGGCGTGCCCATCATCGTCGTGACGACGGAGGGCGCGGAGGCGGACCGGGCGCGGGCCATGGCCCTGGGCGCGAGCGCCTACCTGGTGAAGCCCGTGCAGGCCCGGGTGGTGTTGGAGACGGTGAAGGAACTGCTGAAGCTCGGCTGAGCTTCTGGGGCCCACGCACGCATGGAACCGGCGCTGGACGTCGAGGGGTTGGAGAAGACGTACGGCGCGGTGCAGGCGGTGCGGGGGCTGACGTTCCAGGTGGCGCCCGGTGAGGTGCTGGGCCTCGTGGGACCCAACGGCGCGGGCAAGACGTCCACGCTGCGCTGCCTCGCCGGCATCCTGCCGCCCTCCGTGGGGCGCGTGCGGGTGGCGGGGCACGACCTGGCGCTGGCGCCGGTGGAGGCGAAGCGGGCGCTGGCCTTCCTTCCAGATGAGCCGCGCTTCTTCGAGTACCTCACCGTCTGGGAGCACCTGAACTTCACCGCGCGCCTCTACGGCGTGGAGGACTGGGAGGAGCGGGGCCGCGCGCTCTTGGAAGAGATGGAGCTGACGGGCCGGGAGAAGTCGCTGCCGGGCGAGCTGTCGCGGGGCATGAAGCAGAAGCTGTCCATCGCGTGCGGCTTCCTGCACCAGCCCCGGCTCATCCTGCTGGACGAACCGCTGACGGGGTTGGATCCGCTGGGCATCCGGCGGATGAAGGCCTCGCTCAAGCGGCGCGCGGAGGAGGGCACCGCGCTGGTGCTGTCCTCGCACCTGCTGCCGCTGGTGGAGGAGCTGTGCCACCGGCTGCTCATCATCGCCGGAGGCCGCGCGGTGGCGCTGGGAACGCTGCCGGAGATCCGCGAACAACTGGCCGGAGGGGAAGGCAGCGGCGCGTCGCTGGAGGAGCTGTTCGTGCGCATCACCAGCGCGGCCTCGGAGGAGTCGGGCGCGGCCGGGCCGGGGCCTGGGGGCACGTGAGCTTTTCGAGGGCGGTGGCGTTCCTGTGGGTGCGGACCTGGCGCAACCGACTGGTGCGACAGGTGCAGCGGCTGAAGCGTCCGCGCTACCTGCTGGGCGCGCTGGTGGGCGCCGCGTACCTGTATTCGCTCGTGGGCCGCAGCGTGTTCGTGCAGGGCACGGGCCGTGGGGTGTCCCCGAACGCGCGGATGTTCGCGGAGTTCTCGCTGGAGGTGTCGGTGCTGGGCACGCTGGTGACGGCGTGGGTGCTGGGCGCGGACCGGCCGGCGCTGTCCTTCACGCAGACGGAGGTGCAGTACTTCTTCCCCGCACCCGTCACGCGCAAGGCGCTGCTGCACTACAAGCTGCTGCGAGGCCTGTTGAGCGCGGCGCTGGCGGCGCTGGCGGCGACGGTCTTCGTGGGACGCTTCACCAGTCCCCATCCGGAGCTCTTCTTCCTGGGCGCCGCGTTGGCCATGGGCACGCTGTACCTGCACGGCACCGCGGCGTCCTTCGTGCGCGCGTGGCTGGTGTCCCGGGGGCGTTGGGGCAGCGCCGTGCGCTGGACGGTGGTGGGGCTGGTCCTCGTGGCGGTGATGGGGACGCTGGTGACGACGTTGGAGGCGCATCCGTGGCCAGCGAACGCGGGCGCCCCCTACGCCGTGCGTGAGTGGTTGCGCGATGTGCTGAACGCACCCGGCACCCGGGCGGTGCTGTGGCCGGGCCGTGCGCTGGTGGCCCCCTCCATGGCGCGCAGCACCCAGGACTTCCTGCGCTACCTGCCCGCGTCACTCGCGTTGCTGGCGGCGCACTACGCCTGGGTGATGGCGGTGGAGACGCCCTTCGAGGATTCGGCGGTGGCCGGCGCGGATGCGCGGACGCGCGAGCAGGCCCGTCGGGGCAACCGGTCCGCGCGCGGTGGGAACATTCGTGTGGGGCGGGTGCCCTTCATGCTCAAGGCCCGGGGGCGTCCGGAGGTGGCGCTCGTGTGGAAGAACCTCATCGCCCGCAAGCGCCTGGGCGGTGGGTTGGTGATGCTGCTGGGCTTCGTGTTGATAGGCGCGCTGGTGGCGCTGGTGCTCAACGACACGCGGATGTTCTCCAACACGCGGGAGCTCCTGGGCCCCATGAGCCTGATGGTCGCGGTGGCGATGGCGGTCATCGGCCCGAGCGCGTTCCGGACCGACCTGCGCATGGACCTGCCGAAGCTGGAGCTGTTGCGCGCGCTGCCGCTCACGGGGCGCCAGGTGGTGGGCGCGGAGCTGGCGGCGTCGGCGCTGACGCTGGGCGCGGCGCAGTGGGTGATGCTGCTGGTGGCGCTGGTGCTGGGGGTGGGCATGGACGACGAAACGCTCGCGCCGTGGTCCACGCCGGTGGTGCTGGGCCTGCTGTCGGTGTTGCCGGCGCTGGGGCTCGCGGGGCTGCTGGTGCAGAACGCGGCGGTGGTGCTGCTGCCCGCGTGGATTCCGGCGGACTCGGAGCGGGCGCGCGGCGTGGAGGCCCTGGGCCAGCGTCTGCTCACGCTGGTGGGTACGCTGGTGGTGACCTTCCTGGGACTGTTGCCTGCCGCGGTGGTGGCCCTCCTCGTGGGCTATCCGTTGTTCACTGTCGTGGGCCGTTGGGCGGTACCGCTCGCGGGGCTGGTGGCGGCGGGGGCACTCTTCGCGGAGGTGGCGCTGGGCGTCGCCGTCCTGGGCCGCGCCTTCGAACGGCTGGACGTGTCCGAGGAACAGTCGAACGAAGGTTGAACGCGAGCACGAAGGGAGCATCCCCATGAAGGTCGGCTTCATCGGATTGGGAAACATGGGCGCGCCGATGGCGAAGAACCTGCTCGGCGCGGGCCATGAAGTCACCGTCTGGAACCGCACCGCCTCCAAGGCGCAGCCGCTGCAACAGCAGGGAGCGCGCGTGGCGAAGACGCCCGCCGAGGCGGCGCGTGACGCGGAGGTCGTCGTGTCGATGCTGGCGGATGACCCCGCCGCCGAAGCCGCCACCCTGGGCCCGGACGGCATCGTCGGGGCCCTGCCGAAGGGCGCGGTGCACGTCTCCTCCAGCACCATCTCCGTCGCGCTCTCGGAGCGCCTGACGAAGGCGCACGCGGACGCGGGCCAGGGCTACGTCTCCGCCCCCGTCTTTGGTCGTCCGGAAGCCGCCGAGGGCAAGCAACTCTGGGTCATCACCGCCGGTCCCAAGGCGCAGGTGGAGCGCGTGCGTCCGCTGCTCACGGCGCTGGGGCGCGGCCTCACGGAACTGGGGGAGAAGCCCTCGTCCGCCAACGTGGTGAAGCTGTCCGGCAACTTCCTCATCGCGTCGATGATGGAGGCCCTGTCGGAGGCCTTCGCCCTGGCGGAGAAGTCCGGCGTGGAGCGCGCCGCGTTCCTGGACGTCTTCAAGTCCGTCTTCGCCCGCTCGCCCATCTTCGAGAACTACGCGGGCGCCATCGCGAAGGGGCAGACCACCCCCGCGGGCTTCGCGCTGCGCCTGGGCCTCAAGGACGTGACGCTGGCGCTCGAAGCAGGGCGTGCCGCCGAGGTGCCACTGCCGCTGGCCAGCCTCCTGCGCGACCACTTCCTCACCGGCGTCGCGCAGGGACGTGGGGATGAGGACTGGTCCGCGCTGGGCGAACTCGCGCGGGACCGTGCGGGCTTGAAGAAGAAGTCCTGAGAAGAAGGCGAAGGGCCTCCCGAGCACATGCCACGGGAGGCCCTGTCCCCGAGGGAACTCACTTCTTCTTTCGCAGCACCTCCGCGGGAAGGTTGCGGCGCTCCGACGTCAGGAAGACCGACAGGACCATCACCAGGGGATTGGGCAGCACGACCAGGACGAGGATGAGGACGAGCCGGCAGGCGCGGATGCACCTGCGCAAGCTCGCCTTGAGGACGCGCCAGCAGGCGCGCCCCGCGTTCGAGAGCAGCGACATGGGGAGACACTCCAGGAACCGAAGGACCTTCCAGGGACAGGGGCCGCTGGAAGGGCTCAGCGCAGGAGTGCCCGGTGCAGGAGGAAGAGCGGGCGTGGCGGCCCTGGCTTCCAGGGCGTACGAGCGACGCGGTGAACGGTGGCCCGTGAGCGAGCCTCCCGGATGTGCGGTGCGGAGACCCGACGCCGGGCGGGTGCCACTTCGGCGGGACGTCGTGCCTCGGGCGCGCGTCGGTCCACGAGGACCGCGACCACGCCCTCGGGCCCTGGCAGGGGATGCGCGGAGGCACCGGCGCCCAGCGCCAGCGCGACGCACGCCAGCGCCAACCTCAACCAGCGAGCCACCTGCCGCGCATGCCAGGACACGGGGCCCAACGTAGCCAGGGCGCCGCGTCCGTCAAACGCAGGCCTCCCTTGTCAGGATGAGCACCCTGGGCGCTCGGGACGGCCCAACCGGGGCGCTGCCCGTCGGCCATGGTCACGAGGGCCCATCTGGAGGACCCACGGGCGCGACCTGTGCTCCCGAGCGCGCGACCCCCAGATTTCCCATGGACCCGAGGTCGGCTGAGCAATGGCTGAGCACGGCCTCCATTTCTTGGAGGAGACAGCCATGGCACGCGCAATCATCAAGAAGGTCAGCGATTCGGACGAGCACCGGCCCTTCGTCGCGCACGGCTCCGCGGATGTCCTGAAGCTCGGCGAGCTCACCATCGGCCGTGGGGTCTTCGAACCCGGCTGGCAGTGGTCGAAGGACGTGAAGCCGCTCGCCGGAACCGACTTCTGCGAGGTCATCCACACCACCTGCATCCTGTCCGGGCAACTGCACGTCAAGATGCGGGACGGCCAGGAGTTCGACCTGGGGCCGGGTGACGTCGCCTTCATCCCCCCGGGCCACGATGCCTGGGTCGTGGGCAAGGAGCCCTGCCGCGCCGTGGACTTCACCGGAGCGGAGGACTACGCCCGCGTCGAGGCGCCCAAGAAGAAGGAGGAGGCAGAACCCTCCGTCCTCCAGTAGGCACGGTGGGCGATGCAGCCCCCGGAGGTTGCGGACCGCGGGCGGTGAATGCCGCCCACGGTCCGTGACTGCGTGGAACTCAGAACTGCGCGGAGCCCGGAACGCGCGGGTAGGGGATGGCGTCGCGGATGTTCTGCAGGCCGCAGATGTAGACGATGAGCCGCTCGAACCCGAGCCCGAAGCCCGCGTGCGGCACCGTGCCGTAGCGGCGCAGGTCGCGGTACCACTGGTAGTGCTCGGGGTTCAGGCCGAACTTGACCATGCGCGCGTCGAGCACATCCAGCCGCTCCTCGCGCTGGCTGCCGCCGATGATCTCCCCGATGCCCGGGGCCAGCACGTCCATCGCGGCGACGGTCTTCCCGTCCTCGTTGATGCGCATGTAGAAGGCCTTGATGGCCTCCGGGTAGTTCATCACCACCACGGGCCGGCCCACGTGCTCCTCGGTGAGGTAGCGCTCGTGCTCCGTCTGGAGGTCCTTGCCCCACTCCGGCGTGTACTCGAACTTCTTCTTCGCCTTCTGGAGGATGGAGATGGCGTCCGTGTAGTCGATGCGCTCGAAGCTGGAGCCGATGAACTTCTCCATCCGCTCCGTGACGCCCTTCTGCTGGCGCTCCTCGAAGAACTTCATGTCCGGCGCGCACTCGTTGAGCACGGCCTTGAACACGTACTTGAGGAACCGCTCCGCCAGCGCCGCGTCCTCGTTGAGGTCCGCGAAGGCGATCTCCGGTTCAATCATCCAGAACTCGGCCAGGTGCCGCGTGGTGTTGCTGTTCTCCGCGCGGAACGTGGGGCCGAACGTGTACACCTTGGACATCGCGAGGCAGTACGCCTCCACGTTCAACTGCCCGGACACGGTGAGGTAGGCCTCCTTGCCGAAGAAGTCCTTGCCCCAGTCGATCTTCCCGTCCGGACCGCGCGGCGGGTTGGACGCATCCAGCGTGGACACGCGGAACATCTGGCCCGCGCCCTCCGCGTCGCTCGCGGTGATGATGGGCGTGTTGACCCAGCAGAAGCCCTCTTCGTGGAAGAAGCGGTGCACCGCCTGCATGGCGGAGTTGCGCACGCGCGTGATGGCCCCGAAGGTGTTCGTGCGCACGCGCAGGTGCGCCACGTCCCGCAGGAACTCCAGCGAGTGCTGCTTGGGCGTGATGGGGTAGGTGTCCGGATCATCCACCAGCCCCAGCACCTGCACCTCGTCCGCCTGGATCTCGAACGCCTGCCCCTTGCCCTGGGACTGCACCAGGGTGCCCCTGGCGATGACGGAGGCGCCCGCGGTGAGCCGGAGGATCTCCTTCTCGTAGTTGGGCAGCGAATTGGGTGCGACGACCTGGATGGGGTCGAACACGGACCCGTCGCTCACGTTGACGAAGCTGATGCCCGCCTTGGAGTCGCGGCGCGTCCGCACCCAGCCGCGCACCTCCACCTTCGAGCCCGCCTCGACCGACCCCGAAAGGGCCTTCTTCACACTCACGACCTGCATGGTGCTCTCCCTCTGCGCCAGACCGGGAAGGCGAGTTAGTCGTGCCCGGGCCGGAGGGCAAGCACCGAGCGAAGGCCGCCTCTGGCCCGCTCCACCCACATGGGGCCGTCCCGGTCAGGTTCCCGGGCCTGGAGGCCGTCCGGGGAAGCCAGGCCGTACGGGGGCGGACCGTCGGGCCCTTCGACGCGGCAAGACTTGTTGCCCGCATGTCGCACCTCCCGCTAAGAGACTGAAAAGCCATGGCGATGAACGAGCGTTACGAGCCGCAGTCGATTGAAGGAAAGTGGCAGGCCCGCTGGGACGAGGAGGGCATCTTCCGGGCAGGCAGGCGTCCGGACGCCCCCAAGAAGTACGTCCTGGAGATGCTGCCGTACCCCAGTGGCCAGATGCACATGGGGCACGTGCGCAACTACCTCATCGGGGACGTCTACGCGCGCTACTACCAGATGCGCGGCTTCGACGTGCTGCACCCCATGGGCTGGGACGCCTTCGGTCTGCCGGCGGAGAACGCGGCCATCAAGGACGGCGTCCACCCGGCCATCCGCACCCGCGAGAACATCGAATCGTTCAAGGCGGAGATCAAGACGCTCGGCTACAGCTACGACTGGTCGCGCGAGGTGAACACCAGCCAGCCGGAGTACTACCGCTGGAACCAGTGGTTCTTCCTCCAGATGCTGGAGCGCGGGCTCGTCTATCGCCGCTTCAGCAAGGTGAACTGGTGTACCGGCTGCCACACCGTCATCGCCAACGAGCAGGTGAAGGACGGCCGCTGCGAGCGCTGCAATTCGGAGGTGCTGGACAAGGAGATGCCCGAGTGGGCGTTCCGCATCACGAAGTACTCGCAGGACCTGCTCGACGCGCTGGACACGCTCAAGGAGTGGCCGGACAGCATCACCGCCCGCCAGCGCAACTGGATTGGCCGCTCGGATGGCGCGGAGGTGGACTTCCGCGTGCAGGGGCATGACGCGGCCCTGCGCGTCTTCACCACCCGCGTGGACACGCTCTTCGGCTGCACCTACGTGGTGCTGGCGCCGGACCACAAGCTGGTGGCCCAGGTGACGGCGCCGGAGCAGCGCGCGAACGTGGAAGCATTCGCCAAGCGCATGGCGGCGCAGAACAAGACGGAGCGGCTGGGCGAGGACACGGAGAAGGAGGGCGTCTTCACCGGTGCGCACGCGCTGCACCCGTTCACCGGGCAGCCGGTGCCCATCTGGATCGCCAACTTCGTGGTGAGCGACTACGGCACCGGCGCGGTGATGAGCGTGCCGGCGCACGACGAGCGCGACTTCGCCTTCGCGCGCAAGTACTCGCTGCCCGTGCGCGTGGTCATCCAGCCGGCCACGGGCGACAAGCTGGGCGCGGGGGAGACGCTGACCGAGGCGGCCACCGCCGACGGCGTGCTCGTGGACTCCGGGGACTTCACCGGCCTGCCTTCCGCGGAAGCGCGCGTGAAGATGGCCGCGACGCTGGAGTCCCAGGGCCAGGGCAAGGCCACGGTGACGTACCGCCAGCGCGACTGGGGCTTCAGCCGCCAGCGCTACTGGGGCACGCCCATCCCCATCGTCTACTGCGAGAAGTGCGATCCGGAGCGCAAGGGCATCCCCGTGCCGTTGGATCAGCTCCCGGTGCGTCTGCCGGACATCGACACGCAGGAGGTGCTCACCGGCCGGGGCGAGCCGCCGCTCGCGAAGGTCGCGTCCTTCGTCAACACCGAGTGCCCGAAGTGCGGCGGCCCCGCGCGTCGGGAGGCGGAGACGATGGACACCTTCGTCGACTCCTGCTGGTACTTCGCGCGCTACCTGTCGCCGCACTACGACGCCGCGCCCTTCGACCCCGAGGTGGCCAAGCGCTGGCTGCCCGTGGACGTGTACGTGGGCGGCCCCGAGCACGGCACGATGCACCTGCTCTACTTCCGGTTCTGGACCCGGATCATGAAGCTGCTCGGCCTGTCGCCGGTGGACGAGCCCGTCACGCGGCTCATCACCCAGGGCATCGTCAACGGCGCCGACGGCCGCAAGATGGGCAAGCGCTACGGCAATGGCGTGGCCCCATCCACCATCGTGCAGAAGTACGGCGCGGACACGGCGCGCACCTACGTGCTCTTCGCGGGCCCGCCGGAGCGCGACTTCGACTGGTCCCCGGATCAGGTGGAGGGCGTCTCCCGCTTCTTGAAGCGCGTGTGGACGCTGGCCGCCACGCACCATGCCTCCGTGGCCGACGTCACGTACGACGGCCCCTATGAGGGCAAGGCGCTGGAGACGCGCCGCGCGGCGCACAAGTGCCTCAAGCGCGTGAGCGAGGCGATTGAGCGCCTGTCCTTCAACACCGGCGTCGCCGGCATCATGGAGTGCGTGAACGCGCTCTACGCGGTGGGCACGCCGGAGACGCAGGCGGAGAAGGCGGCCATGGCGGAGGCGGTGCGGCTGCTCGCGCGCATCCTCACCCCGTTCGCGCCGCACATCGCGGACGAGCTGGCGGAGGCCTACGGCGCCAAGGCGCTCACCGTGTCGGAGGCCTGGCCGGAGTTCGACCCCGCGCTGGTGGTGGACGACGTGATTCCGTACGCCGTGCAGGTGAACGGCAAGCTGCGCGCGGAGGTGCGCGTGGCGGCGGACGCGAGCGAGGCGGATGTGCGCGCGGCGGCGGAGGCGGAAGAGAAGGTGAAGTCCGCCCTCGAGGGCAAGACGCTGCGCAAGTTCGTCTTCGTTCCCAAGCGGCTGGTGAACTTCGTCGTCGGCTGACGCCAAACGCTGAAGCCAGGAAGGGAGGGGCGGTGCCCGCGGAAGTGCTCGTCATGTGCTCCGCCTGCGGGCGCCCCCAGACGGCGGCCCGGCGCCGCTGCGCCTTCTGCAACGCGGTGTTGCCGGAGGCGCCCCTGCCGTCCC
>NZ_RAVZ01000272.1 GCF_003611635.1 Corallococcus terminator
CCCCAACTCCAGACAGCCCCCGAGAAGCTCCAGGAGTTCGTCAGGAACCTGCTCACGCTCAACGTGGAGGAGCCCTGGGACGAGCGCGCCCAGGTGAAGCACACCGGCCCCGCGACGTGGATGCAATCCAATCCCTACACCCTCGTCATGGGGCCCCTGGAGGTCGACGGCAACGTCCTCGTGTCGACCGGCAAGCACGACGACGGCGTCCTCATCGTGTTCGGCGACGTCACCTGCCGCAACCTCTTCGTGGACGCCGGATTCTCCTTCGTGTGCACCGGCACGCTGCGCGTGCGCGAAGCGCTCGTCAGCCGGGCCGCGGACAGCATCACGTACGTGGCGGGCGCCGTGGAGGCGGAGCTGCTCGACTCCGGTTCGGGCGCGTGGCTCACCCTCTTTGGCGACCCGTCCCTGCTGCGCGTGAAGCACCTCACGCACTACGTGATGCACGGGCGCACGCCCATCAAGCCCCCGAAGCAGCCCGACCTGCGCACGCTCGTGGTCCCGGAGGTGCTCGACACCGAGGAGTGGGATTCGCTCTCGCAGGAAGAGCAGGCGGAGGAGTCGCCCGAAGCACTCATCAAGCTGGACACCCGCGCCGTCCGCAAGCGCCTGATGAGCGGCGCCAGCCTGTTCTCCGCGTCCTGAACCGCGCTGGATTCCACCCACTCCGGGTATGAATCCATGTCAGACACGACTGCTAGGTTGCTCCTTGTCTGAAGGCTTGCGGCGACAGTTTTTCGCGGCCTCGGGCGCAACGATTTCTCAAAAAAGGAGCAACCCTTGAAGCGTCTCGCATGGAAGGCCTTCGCCGCTGCATGGCTGACGGTGGCACTGACGGGCTGCGGAGCGGGGCTGGAAGAGGAGGCCCTCGAAACCGGAGGGGAGGAGGAGCAGGCCCCGGTGAAGGAGAAGGGCCCGCCTCCGACGGAGCGGGTGTTCGCGCTCGCGGGCTGCACGGGGCCCATTCCGCTCACCAGCAACACCCCGGTGAGCAACCTCTCCGCGAACACGGGGGAGTGGTCCTGCACCTATACGCTGACGGTTCCGGCGGGTGCCGTGAACCTCCGCTTCGACACCGGCACCACCGGGACGGGAGACGCGGACCTGTACGTGAAGTATGGCGCGGAGCCGACGTCGGGCGTGCATGACTGTCTTTCCAATGGGAGCAACAGCGCGGAGTCCTGCGCCATCCCCACCGCGCAGGCCGGCACGTACTACGTGAAGGTCTACGGCTACTCCGCCTTCACGGGCGTGAAGCTGACGGGCGCCTACACGCCGTCGGGTTCGGCGGGCTGCACCAGCAGCACCACCCTGACCAACGGCGTCCCGGTGGGCAATATCGGCACGTCGGCGGGGAGCTGGTCCTGCATCTATGTGTTCTCCGTCCCCACGGGCGTGACGAGCGTGCAGTTCGTCACCGGCGGGGGCTCTGGCAACGGCGACCTGTACGTGCGCCGGGGCTCCTCTCCGAACGAGACCACGTACGACTGCAAGTCCTCCGGATACTCCAACACGGAGACCTGCACCCTGACCACGACCCAGCCCGGCATCTACTACGCGCGGATGTATGGCCAGGGCACCTTCTCCGGAGCGAGCCTGACGGCCAGCTACTCCATCACCGGCTATCCGGGCTGCACCTCCACCAGCGAGCTCCTCAACGACTCGCCCGTGTACAACGTGGGGGCCGCCGCCGGCACCCTCTCCTGTGACTACACTCTCACCGTGCCGGCGGGAGCGACCCAGGTCGTGTTCTCGAAGTACGGAGGCTCCGGGGCCTCAAGCCAGCTCTACGTGAAGCGCGGCAGTGCGCCCACGCCGTCGTCCTACGACTGCACGAACTCCCAGACCTGCACCCTTGCCTCGCCCACGGCGGGCATCTGGCACGTGCGCGTCTACAACTCGTCCCAGTCCGGAACCCTCTCCGGGGTGACCCTGCGCGGCGTCTATACGACTGGCAGCGGCGGCGGTAGCACGGTGCTGAGGAACAACCAGGCGGTGACCAACCTGTCGGGCGCTGCGGGCTCCCTGAGCTACTGGACCATCGTCGTGCCGTCGGGCCAGTCCTACCTGGACGTGACCACCACCGGCGGTACGGGTGACGCCGACCTGTACGTCCGCAAGGACACGCAGCCGACCGAAATCCTCTACGACTGCCGGGGCTACGTCGGGGGGAACATCGACCAGTGCCGCATCAACCTCCCGGCCGCGGGCACCTACCACGTGATGCTCCGGGGCTACGCCGCCTACGAAAGCGTGCAACTGAAGGCCGTCTACTCGCCCTGAGGAAGCAGGCAGGCCCGGCCCCGAGGCAGCTTTCTTTCCTCGGGGCCGGGGTGGGGAAACACTCCCGCCCCATGAGTGCTCGGCAGTTCGACGTGGTGGTCCTCGGCTCCGGTCCGGGCGGTGAAGGCGCTTCGATGAAGGCGGTGAAGTCCGGCCGCCGGGTGTGCTCCGTGGAAGAGAGCCCCCTGGTGGGCGGCGCCTGCACCCACACGGCCACCATCCCCTCCAAGGCGCTGCGCCACGCCATCCAGCGCCTCATGGACGTGCAGCAGGACCACCCGGAGCTGCGCGCGGAGCTGGCGCGGCACACCACGCTCAAGGACATGATGCGCGCGGCCACCACGGTGGTGTCCAAGCAGGTGCAGTTGCGCAGCACCTTCTACGAGCGCAACCGCGTGGAGCTGGTGGTGGGCCGCGCGAGATTCCGGGACGCGCACACGGTGGAGGTGACGGAGCCCCGCGGCTCCGTGGAGCTGATGACGGCCGGGGCCTTCGTCGTGGCCACCGGCTCCCGGCCCTACCACCCCAAGGGCGTGGACTTCCGCCACCCGCGCATCTTCGACTCGGACACCATCCTGCGGCTGCGCGAGTCCCCGCTGTCGATGATCATCTACGGCGCGGGCGTCATCGGCTGCGAGTACGCCTCCATGTTCCGGATGCTCGGCGTGAAGGTGGACCTGGTGAACACGCGCGACCGGCTGCTGTCGTTCCTGGACGACGAAATCTCCGACGCCCTCTCCTACCACCTGCGCGAACAGGGCGTGCTCATCCGCCACCAGGAGGAGATGACGCAGGTGGAGGCCCACGACAACGGCGTGGTGCTGCACCTGAAGAGCGGCAAGCGGCTCAAGGCCGACGTCTTCCTCTGGGCCAACGGCCGCTCCGGCAACAGCCAGGACCTGGGCCTGGAAGCGCTGGGCATCGCGGTGGATTCGCGCGGCTGCATCCAGGTGAACGACGCGTACCAGACGTCCGTGCCCCACATCTACGCGGTGGGGGACGTGGTGGGCGCCCCGTCCCTGGCGAGCGCCTCCTATGACCAGGGCCGCTTCGCCGCCACGCACATCGTGGAGGGGCGGCTGGAGCACAAGCTGGTCAAGGACATCCCCACCGGCATCTACACCAGCCCCGAAATCAGCAGCCTGGGCCGCACCGAGCGCGAGCTCACCCAGGCGGGTGTCCCCTACGAAGTCGGCCACGCCTTCTTCAAGAGCCTGGCGCGCGCGCAGATTACGGGCCGCACCGTGGGCATGCTGAAGCTGCTCTTCCAGCGGGAGACCCGGGAGATCTTGGGCATCCACTGCTTCGGGGACAACGCCTCCGAAATCATCCACATCGGCCAGGCCATCATGACGCAGGAAGGGCCGGGCAACAGCATCGACTACTTCATCAACACCACGTTCAACTACCCCACCATGGCGGAGGCCTACCGCGTCGCCGCGCTCAACGGCCTCAACCGCCTGTTCTGAGGGCCCCTGGAACGACGAAGGGCACCGCGGGCGACATGGCCCACGGTGCCCCGGGTGTCACGGACGCCGGCCGCGATTAGTAGCGGTAGGTGTCCTGCTTGTAGGGACCGGACTTCTCCACGCCGATGTAGTTGGCCTGCTCCGGCGTCAGCTCCGTGAGCTGCGCGTTGAGCTTCTTGAGCTGGAGGCGGGCGACCTTCTCATCCAGGTGCTTGGGCAGCACGTACACCTTGCCCACCTGGTACTTGTCGCTGTGCGAGTACAGCTCGATCTGCGCGATGGTCTGGTTCGCGAACGAGCTGGACATCACGTAGCTGGGGTGGCCGGTGCCGCAGCCCAGGTTCACCAGCCGGCCCTTGGCGAGCAGGATGATGCGCTTGTTGTCCGGGAAGATGACGTGGTCGACCTGGGGCTTGATCTCCTCCCACTGGTACTTCTCCAGGGAGGCGACTTCGATCTCATTGTCGAAGTGACCGATGTTGCAGACGATGGCCTGGTCCTTCATCTTGGCCATGTGGGCGTGGGTGATGACGCTCTTGTTGCCCGTCGCGGTGACGAAGATGTCCGCCTTGTCCGCGGCGTAGTCCATCGTCACGACCCGGTAGCCCTCCATCGCGGCCTGGAGCGCGCAGATGGGGTCGATTTCCGTCACCCACACCTGGGCGGACAGCGCGCGCAGCGCCTGCGCGGAGCCCTTGCCGACATCGCCGTAGCCGGCGACGACGGCGATCTTCCCGGCGATCATCACGTCCGTGGCGCGCTTGATGCCGTCCACCAGGGACTCGCGGCAGCCGTACAGGTTGTCGAACTTGCTCTTCGTCACGCTGTCGTTGACGTTGATGGCGCGGAACAGGAGCGTGCCCTTGACGGACATCTCCTGCAGGCGGTGCACGCCCGTGGTGGTCTCCTCGGTGACGCCCAGAATCTTGGCGCTCTTGCGCGAGTACCAGGTCGCGTCCTCCGCGAGCTTGGCCTTGATGGAGGCGTACAGCTCACGCTCCTCCTCGCTCTCCGGGTTGGCGATGACGCCCAGGTCCTTCTCCGCGCGCTTGCCCAGGTGCATGAGCAGCGTGGCGTCGCCGCCGTCGTCGAGGATCATGTTCGGACCCTCGTGGTCGCTGCCGGCGGGGCCGAACTCGAAGATGCGGTGGGTGAAGTCCCAGTACTCCTTGAGGGACTCGCCCTTGTGCGCGAACACCGGCGTGCCGGCCTCCACCAGCGCGGCGGCCGCGTGGTCCTGGGTGGAGAAGATGTTGCACGACGCCCAGCGGACTTCCGCGCCCAGCGCCTGGAGGGTCTCCACCAGCACGGCCGTCTGGATGGTCATGTGCAACGAGCCCGTCACGCGCGCGCCCTTGAGCGGCTGCTGCTTCGCGTACTCGTCACGGATGGCCATGAGCGCGGGCATCTCGCTCTCGGCGATGCGGATCTCCTTGCGGCCCCAGCTCGCGAGCTTGAGGTCGGCGACGGCGTAATCCTGCTTCTTCTGCGGGGTGGCTGCGGTCATGGAATGGCTCCGGGTCCAGGTGGCGCGCCGTCCTGGCGAGAGAGGACATCAGGCCCAGCGGCCGGACTCACCCTCGCCAGAAACGCGTACAGGTGAGCGCCGTTGGGTCAGTCGGCTTCGAGCCTGGGGCCGGGAGGGCCTCGCAACGCTCCTCGAAGTCGCGGGGGAAACTACGGGAAGGCGCCCCGAATTTCAAAGGGAGATTGCCGGCCCCCAGGCCGGCGGCGGTCGCACGGGGAGGTGCCCTGGAGGACACCCGCCCGCTTGCCTCGCCTGCCTGCCTGCCGTCACGGATCCAAGGGGGGTGGGAGCAAGTGCCCCCAAGGAGGAACACCCTTCCGCCGGTCGCGGAAGGGCCCTGCGCCCTCCCGGGCCTACCGGGGACAGGTCCTGAAGCCGCTGTGCTCGTAGTACTGGGACGTCGTCCCAGTCACGTAGGTCGTGCCATTGCAGGTGCACTCGTGGCGTCCCACGGTCGAGGACATCGCGGCATCGCTGTAGAAATAGCGGACGAAACTCTCCCGCCCCGTACAGGGCCTCCAGGACTTCTCCACACCCTGCTCCTGGGACACGGGCGAGGAATCGGCAACCTCCTCCTCGGTCGGCATTCCTCCGCAAGCGGTGACGAACAGGGCGGCGATGCATGCCCCCAGGGCGTTCTTCATCAACATGGTCGGCTCCTTGTGGATGCGCAGGGCGGGACGTGCCTGCCCTTCCACCATTCCCGCCTTCAACCTGAAAATCCAGCCTTCCCCTGAAGTCCAACCAATTCACAAACATCCAGGGCCAGCGAAAGGATTTGGGCGGACGAATAAAGAAAGACGCCGGAGTAAATGCCAATGACAGCCCGCGGTGGGGCTGCATTTCCAATGGAGGCGGCACAATGAAGAAGCATGCAACGTTCATGGCCCTGGGCCTGACAGCGCTGACGGTGGGCTGCGGTGACGGTGCCCGGGAAGAAGCCCCGTCGCCGTCGCCCGCTTCGCTCCAGGCCGCGCCGTCGCAGGACCGCCCCTCCGAACAGGAGCTGGCGGCCACGCGGACCTCCGCGCCCGTGACCGCGGTGCCGGTGAAGTACGTCATCGCTCCGGACTCCGCGCCCCACGTGCGCATCTCCGCGGGCGTGGAAGCGGCGCGGCCCGAGTCCCCCGGACTCACGGGCTCCGACGGCCCCCGGCGTTCCCCCAGGTAGCTCCCCCCGGCATCGCGTCACCTTCCAAGGAGGTTCATGTGTCGAATCAAAAATTCGCGGCGGCGATGGCGTTGGCTTTGGGGCTGGGCATTTCGGGTCAGGCCCACGCGTGGATGCAGTACTGCAATGGCACCAGCGTCACGCTCTGGACCACGTACCAGTGGTATGCGCCGTCGTGTGACCCCACGGGCGGCAATCCCTGGCAGAAGCAGGGCTGGTGGAGCCTGAACCCGGGTGAATGCAAGGTTGTCTTCGGGCCCAACCTCCCGGGCCGCTACTCGTATTACTACGCCGAGGGAGGTGGGAAGGTCTGGACTGGCGTCTACTCCACGTGCACGCCGCAATCCGCCTTCAACTACTGCGACAACATCTGCAACACCAACGCGCGCAGCCTCGGCTACCGGGAGCTCGATACAGGCACGGCCACCAACTACACGCTGACCTTCACGCCCTGAGCCCACGGTCCCAGAAGCCCTCAGGGCGGCCGGGCTTCCTTGCCGACGGCCCTCCGGGTCTCATGGCCCCGGCGTTGCCACCTTCCTCCCGGGAGGCACGCCATGCAGCAGGGGCCACGTACCCGGGGGCAGCCGGGCATCCAGGGTGGTGAAGCGCCACCCGTGCCGTGGCACGCCCTGCCTCCCGAGGCGGTGCTGGAGCGGCTGTCCAGCACCGCCGAGGGGCTCACGGAGGAGGCGGCCCGGGAACGCCTGGCGCGCTTCGGCCCCAACGAACTGAAGCGCGAGCGCGGCGACAGTGCATGGAAGCTGCTGTGGCGGCAGATCAACAGCCCGCTCATCTGGGTGCTCATCGCCTCCTCCGTGCTGGCCATCCTGCTGGGCAAGGTGACCGACGGGCTGGTGGTGGCCGCCGTCGTGGTGCTCAACACGCTCATCGGCTTCGTGCAGGAGTACCGCGCGGGCAAGGCCATCGAGGCGCTGGGCCACATGGTGCCGGAGTCCACCACCGTGGTGCGCGACGGCCGCCCGGTGGCCCTGCCTGCCTGGAAGCTGGTGCCCGGCGACGTGGTGCGACTCGCGTCCGGCGACCGCGTGCCCGCGGACCTGCGCCTGTTGCACTCCCGCAACCTCCAGGTGGAGGAGGCCGCCCTCACCGGGGAGTCCGTCCCCTCCAGCAAGCACTCCGTGGCCGTCGCCGGGGACGCGGAGCTGGGGGACCGCGCGAGCCTCGCGTTCGGAGGCACCCTGGTGACCTCCGGAACGACGACCGCGGTGGTGGTCGCCACGGGGAGCGCCACCGAGCTGGGCCGCATCTCCCACCTGCTGGATCAGACCGCCGACCTGACCACGCCGCTCACGCAGGAGCTGGCGCGGCTGGGACGGCTCATCACGCTGGGCATCGTCGTGCTGTCCGCCGTGCTGCTCGTCGTGGGGCTCTTGCGCGGGTACACGTTCAGCGACGCCGTGCTGGTGTCCATCACCCTGGCGGTGGCCGCCATCCCGGAAGGGTTGCCCGCCATCGTCACCATCGCCCTGGCCATTGGCGTGCAACGCATGGCGACCCGCCGCGCCGTCATCCGCAAGCTTCCCGCGGTGGAGACGCTGGGCAGCACCACCGTCATCTGCACCGACAAGACGGGCACCCTCACCCGCAACGAGATGACCGTGCGCGCGCTGTGGACCCCGCGTGGGCACCATGAGCTCACTGGCGTGGGGTACGCGCCCGCGGGGCAGCTCCTGAGCGAGGGACAGCTCCAGGACACACCGCCCGACGACGTGCGCGCGCTGCTGGTCGCGGGCGTGCTGTGCAACGAAGCCTCGCTCCAGTCCCAGGAAGGGCGCTGGCGGATGACCGGCGACCCCACCGAGGGCGCGCTGCTGGTGGCCGCGGAGAAGGTGGGCCTGGGCGTGAGTGACCTGCGCGCACGCCATCCCCGCCTGGACGCCATCCCCTTCGAATCGGAGCAGCAGTTCATGGCCACGCTCCACGCGGACGGAGCGGACGGCCGCGAACTGTTCATCTTCCTCAAGGGCGCGCCGGAGGTGGTGCTGCGCCGCTGCACGCCTCAGACGGACGCGGACGGCGTGCTGGCGGAGGTCGAACGCATGGCCCGGCAGGGGATGCGCGTGCTCGCGGTCGCGCGCAAGGACGCGCCCGGAGCCACGTCCCTCCCGCTTCGCGACGTGGAGGACGGCTTCAGACTGCTGGGCTTGCAGGGGATGATCGACCCGCCCCGCGAGGAGGCCGTGGAGGCGGTGAAGGGCTGCCACACCGCCGGCATCCGCGTGAAGATGATGACCGGGGACCACCTGGCCACGGCGGAGGCCATTGGCATCCAGTTGGGCCTCCACACCCCGGGGCGTTCGGGCCTCACCGGCGCGCGCCTGTCCGAACTGGACGACGCGACCCTGACCCGGGCGGTGATGGACACGAACGTGTTCGCGCGCGTGGCCCCCGAACACAAGCTGCGCCTGGTGCGCGCGCTCCAGGCGAAGGGCCACGTGGTGGCGATGACGGGCGACGGCGTCAACGACGCCCCCGCGCTCAAGCAGGCGAACATCGGCGTGGCCATGGGCATCACCGGCACGGCGGTGTCCCGCGAGGCGGCGGACCTGGTGCTGACGGACGACAACTTCGCCACCATCGTCTCCGCCGTGGAGGAGGGCCGCCGCGTCTACGACAACCTCATCAAGTCCCTGGCCTTCGTGCTGCCCACCAACCTGGGACTCGCGCTCATCCTCCTCATGGGCGTGGCCTTCTTCCCCATCCAGCAGGCCGCGGGCGTGCACGTGCCGCTGATGGCCATGCGCCCCACGCAGCTCTTGTGGATCAACCTGGTGGCCACCGTCACGCTGGCGCTGCCGCTCGCCTTCGAGGCCCGCGAGCGCCACGTCATGTGCCGCCCACCGCGCGCTCCCGACGCCCCGGTGCTCAACCACTTCGTGGTGATGCGCACGGGGCTCGTCGCGCTGCTGATGGCGGCGGGGGCCATTGGCCTGTTCCTCTGGGAGTTCTCGCGTCAGGGCGGGGCCCACGCCTCGCTGGACCCCAGGCCCCTGGCCGAGGCCCAGACGATGGCGGTCAACACCGTCATCAGCTTTCAAATCTTCTACCTGTGGCTGTGCCGCACGCTGAGCGGTTCGATGCGCGAGGTGGGCCTGTTCAGCAACCGCACCGTCTTCGTGGGCATCGCCACGCTGGTGCTGCTCCAGGCCGCCTTCATGTACGTGCCCTTCTTCCAGCGCCTCTTCGGCACCGCGCCGCTGTCGCTCGGGGACATTGCCCGCTCCGTGCTGGCCGGCGCCGTGGTGCTGCCCGTCGTGGGGTTGGAGAAGTGGCTGCGCTCGCGAAGCGCCAGACGGACCGGCCGGGACGACTCCCTTCCCAGGGGCCGGGCCCGGCTGCCCGCCTGACGCGCGCGTCCCCTGCGAGCAGGAGGCCCGACACGCGCCCGTGCCTGCCTCCCCTCGGGCGATGAGGGCCCCGGGGGATGGCTAGCTTCAAAGACATCCGCCACACGGAGGCCTTCCCATGACCATCGCCTGCGCCACCCTGCTCACCGACACGTCCCGGCGTGCCAGTGAGACGGCGGTCCTCCTCGCCCGGCGGATGGGCGTCTCCCTGTGCCTGGTCCACGTGCTTCCCGCCAACGCCGTCCGGACGCTCGGTCAGCCCATCTGGGAGGCCACGCAGGCCGCGTTGCTGGAGGAGGGCCGGCGGCTGGAGGCCCTGGGAGGCGTGGCCGTCGACCGGGTCCTGCTCACGGGTGAGCCGGAGAAGGCCCTGGCGGAGCTGGTGGTGCAGCGCGGCCTCCAGGGAGTGGTGGTCGCCGCGCCTCGCAAGGACACGCCCTTCCTGGGCCTGGGGGGCACCGTGGACCGGATGGCGCAGGCCCTGGAGGTGCCCCTGCTGGTGGTCCGGGATGGCTCCGCCCTGGAAGCGTGGGCGCGCTGCGAGCGTCCCCTGAAGGTGATGCTGGGGGTGGACCGCTCCCGGCCTTCCGAGGCCGCGCGGGATTGGGTGAAGGAGCTTGAGCGATTCGGACCGATGGAGGTGGTGGGCGGCCGGGTGTTCTGGGCCTCCGAGGAAGCCGAGCGCCTGGGGCTGGTGCATCCGCACAGCTACAAGGACGTGTCGGACGAGCTGCGCGAAGCCCTGACGCGGGAGGTGTCCACCCTGCTGGAGCCGCTGCGCGGTGAGGACGTGACGGTGCGCGTGCGGCTGGAGCCGGGCCTGGGCCGCATCGCGGATCACCTGGTCGCGATGGCCACCGATGAGCAGGTGGACCTGCTGGTGGTGGGCACGCACCACCGCAAGGCGCTCGCGCGGCTGTGGAGCGTGTCGCACCACGCCCGGCGACTGGCCCCCATGTCGGTGGTGAGCGTGCCCGTGCCCGCCACCGAACAGGGCATGGGAGAGGAGCCACCCCGGGTGCGCACGGTGCTGGCGACCACGGACTTCCTGGCGGCGGGGGACCGCGCCATCGCGTATGCGTTCGCGCTGACGCCTCCCGGGGGCACGGTGCACCTGCTGCACGTCGAACCCGCGCGGGCGACGCCGGAGCAGCTCCAGGAGGCCCGACACCAGTTGGAGAAGCGCGTGCCCCGCTCGGAGCACGAAGGGGACCACCAGGTGAAGCTGTCGGTGCTGACCGGCGACGACGTGGCCGGGGTCATCACCCAGGCCGCCGAGCGGTATGGCGTGGACCTGCTCTGCCTGGGAACCCATGGCCGGGGCGGCGTGGGCCGGGTCGTCCTGGGCTCGGTGGCCCAGCAGGTGATGGCCCGCAGCGACCGCCCTGCGGTGACGGTGCGGATGCCGCGCGCGTGAAGCACCCGGTGGCCAGCCTTCGCATCCCCCGGGGGCCCGACACCACCTGAGCCGTGCTGGGGATCCATCCGGCGCGCACGCGCCAGGAGCCGTTCCATGCGAGCAACCGTGTTTCGAGGCGTCAACCAGGTGGGCGTGGAGGAGGTCGAACATCCGAAGGCCCGCGTGGGCGAAGCCATTGTCCGGGTGACGCTCACCACCCTCTGTGGCACCGACGTGCACATCGTCAAGGGCGAGTACCCGGTGAAGCCAGGGCTGACCGTGGGCCACGAGATGGTGGGCGTCATCGATGAGCTGGGCGAGGGCGTCACCGGCTACCGGGTGGGTGACCGCGTGCTGGTGGGCGCCATCACGCCGTGCGGTCAGTGCCGGGGCTGCCTGGGGGGCCACCCAGCCCAGTGCGGACACGGCTCCGGCATCGAGGCCGCGGGCGGCTGGCGGCTGGGCAACACGATGAACGGCGTGCAGGCGGAGTACGTGCGCGTGCCCTTCGCGCAGGCCAACCTGGCCCCCATCCCGGATGAGCTGAAGGACGAACAGGTGCTGCTGCTGGCGGACATCGCCTCCACGGGCTTCAGCGGCGCGGAGTCCGGAGGGGTGCGCATCGGAGACGCGGTGGTGGTCTTCGCGCAGGGGCCCATCGGACTGTGCGCCTCCGTGGGCGCGCGGCTCATGGGCGCGTCGCTCGTCATCGGCGTGGATGGGGACGAGACGCGTCTGGCGATGGCGCGCAAGCTGGGCGTGGACGTGGCCATCGACTTCCGCAACCAGGACGTGGTGGCGGAGGTGAAGCGCCTCACCGGCGGCGGCGTGGACGTGGCCATCGAGGCGCTGGGCACGCAGCAGACCTTCGAGAGCGCGCTGCGCACGCTGCACCCCGGCGGCACGCTGTCCAGCCTGGGCGTGTACTCCGGCAAGCTGCAGATGCCCTACGACGCCTTCGCCGCTGGACTGGGCGACCACCGCATCGTCACCACGCTGTGCCCCGGCGGCAAGGAGCGCATGCGGCGACTCATGGAGATGGTGCGGGCAAAGCGCGTGGACCTCACGCCGCTGTTCACGCACCGCTTCGCGCTCAAGGACATCCGCGACGCCTACGAGCTCTTCAGCCAGCGCAAGGACGGCGTGCTCAAGGTCGCCATCCGCCCGTGAGCCGGGCCCGGAGACGTCAGGGCTTCAGGTCCAGCAGGAACAGGTCGCGCACGTCCGTGGGCGCGAGCGTCCTGGGGCCGGCGTCCAGGGGTGCGATGAGGCCGCCCAGGAGCGCCGTGCCTCCCTGCTCGTCCACCGACACGCGGTAGCGGTCCCCGAAGGTCGACACGCCCGTGGGGTGGGCCATGGCGAAGCCGCGCGTCCAGCGCAGCGTGCCGTCGATGCGGTCGAACTTCGCGGCGAAGAGGTTGGTGTCACTGCCGGGAGAGCCCTCGACAGGCCCTCGGCCCAGGTCATCTCCGTGCTGGTAGCGGCCCACGACGACCAGGTCGTCGCGGTGGTCCATCGCGACGTCCAGTCCCTCCAGGCCCAGTTGCCGTCCCCAGCGCTCATCCCCGGAGCGGGTGTACGCGACGACGAATCCGTCCTGCGCGTGCACCGGGCGGAACGTCTGCCCCGCGAAGCGGAGCGGCGCCAGGAAGCTGCCGGTGAGCACCACGCGGTTGCCATGCACGGCCACGCCCTGGCCCTGTCCATTGACGGTGTCCACGCGCCGCTGCCACCGCCGCACGCCCGTGGGGGACAGCCGGTTCACGAACGGGATGCGATCCAATGGAGGATACAGGTCCGTGAGAAGGGTCCCCGCCATGTAGAGGTGGTCGTCCTCGTCCACGGCGACGCCCCCCGACTCACCGAAGGAGGGCTGTTCGACGTAGGACCACTGGAAGCGTCCTTCGGGGGAAAGCCGGAGGAGGACCGGCGCGCTGTCGGCCACCACGTAGCGCTTGTCGAAGTAGATGCCGCCCCGCAGCAGGCCCGCGACGGCGATGTTCCCCTCGCCGTCCGTGACGAGCGCACGGGCGCCGAAGAAGCTGAAGAACTCCAACGGATAGGCCCTGGACCAGACGTGGTTTCCTGCCGCGTCGAACTCCGCGAAGAAGAGGCCCGTCAGGAAGTCGCCCGCGGTGAGCGGACCGCCGCCCAGGTCGATGCTCCCCTCGAAGACGCCGGTGATGAGGACGTGCCGCTCCCGGTTGGTGGTGAGCGCCGACACCGGGGCCGGCACGATGCGAGTCCACACCCGCTGCCCATCCGGGCGGTACTTCGTCAGCGCGCAGGCCCGCGTCGTGGACGTGCCGAATCTGCCCACGGAATCCGACAGGCGCCCCTGGAAGTTCGCGGCGACCAGCCGGTGGCCATCGCCGTCATGCGCCACGCCGCCCGCCGTCTCTTCGCCGGGGCCGGTGAACCACTGCGCCTGACGCGTGCCACCTGACAGCACCGGGACGCTGGAGGCGCGGTGCCACGTCCGCGAACCGTCAGCCCTGTCCTCTTCCCCGGAATCATCGAACCCCGCGCCACAGCCCGCGAGCACCACGGCGAGCACCGCCCCCCTCCACCC
>NZ_RAVZ01000273.1 GCF_003611635.1 Corallococcus terminator
AGCTGAAGGCGCGGGTCCCCCACCCTGGGGGTCCCTCTTCCAGGAAAGAACCGCTAGGCTTGGGGGCCCATGCAGCCGTGTCCCTGTCCCTACTGCCAGACGACGATGCTCAGCACCTACGCCCGGGGCCTGGCGCGCGACGAGTGTGGTGCGTGCGGTGCAGGCTGGCTCGACGCGGAGGCGCTGGGGAAGGTCGTCACCGGTCCGGTGATGGAGGCCGTGTTCGAGCAGGCGAAGGGAAGGCCCGGGCGGTGCCGGGGCTGTGACGCGGGGCTCCAGTACGTCCCGGGCTGTCCGTCCTGCGGGCGACGGGCGCCCACCTGTCCCGGGTGTGGCAGCGCGCCGCTGTCGGCGGTGGAGCTGCGGGACGTGACGGTGGACGTCTGCGTGAAGTGCCGGGGCGTGGCGATGGACCGGGAAGAGGTGGCCCGGCTCCTGAACGTGACGACACCGGCGCCCCGGGCACCGGACGCGCACGCGCCGGAGATCCAGGCCGCTGACTTCGAACATGAGTACATCCCCGCGCCTCAGGGCATGAACCTGCGGCCCAAGGTGCTGCTGGGCGACGAGCCCGCGTGCACGACCTGCGGGCGCAGGATGGAGCCGCGCTACGGGTTCGTCTGGGAGGAGCGGCTGTTCTGTGGAAGCTGCGCTCCGGAGGGCTCCGCGCCCTACGCCGGTGAACTGACGAAGGCACGTGCCAGTGAGTCCGCGAGCCGCAGGTCCCAGTACCTGAACACCGGCGCCACCGAGTCCGCCGTGGTGTGGCTGCTGTCGAAGCTGTTCAAGTAGCCCCGTGCCGCGCCTGACAGGCTGTCCTTCGCGACGCCACGAGGCCTGACAAGGCGTCCGCGCCAGGGCCTCACCGCGCGGCACCTGCGTCCTGGACGTGCCTGCCAGGGCCCTTGGCCCTCGTCTTGCTCAAGCCTCCTGCGTTTCGCCGAGGGAGGCATTCGTGAACCATGGGATGCGCAGGTCCGTGCAGGGCGGCTTCGCCCTGCTTGTCTTTTCGTGCGCGCTGACAGCGGCGCTCATCGTGAATCAGGTGTTCAATGGCGTCCTGACGCCAGCGCCTCGGGACAGCGGAATCACGGTACGGCTGCCATTGCGCTCGCCTTCAGAGGCCGCGCTGGACCCGGGCCTCCTGGCAAGGCTCACCGGCATGTCCCTTCCGGTTCCCGTGGCACAACCGATGGAGGTGGACCCGGGCCCCAGGATTCCCCGGAGCACGCTGCCCCTGCGACTGCTCGGGACGCTGGTCGCGCAGGATCCACAGTGGTCCATGGCCTCCATCCATGAACTTTCAGGAGGTGTCGCTCGCAGCCTGATGGTCAGTGATGCTTTCAAGGGCGCCCGGGTCTTCGCCATCGAACGGGAACGCATCCTGCTCGTGGTCGACGGGCGGCTCGAATACATCGACGGCGCGGCCCTGCCGGGCGCGGGCCCCACCCCGGTGAATGCCCATCCAGGCGCCGCGATGCCGGGAGGTTCCGGCCTGGGCAAGGGCATCCGGGCCACGGGACCGGACTCCCTCGTCATCCCCCGCGAGGACGTCACGGAGGCGCTTGCGCACCTGGGCGAACTGTCGATGGAGGCCCGCGTGGTCCCTGCCTTCAAGGACGGCCGCCCCGTGGGCTTCAAGCTGTTCTCCATCAAGGACGGCTCGTTCTACTCGCGGCTGGGGTTGCGCAACGGGGACGTGCTCCAGCGCATCAACGGGCTGGACCTGGACGGCCCGGAGAAGGCCCTGGAAGCCTTCACGAGCCTGAGGGAGGCCCGACGCATCGAGTTGCAGATTGAGCGCGGCGGCGCTCCGGTCCGGAAGACCTTCGACATCCAGTAGCCTACATATCTGGATTGCAAAACACTTCCGGGCATCCCTTGACGGAACTGCACGACGTCCCATCACAACAATTGTATTGCCCGCTGGGGCAGACCACGGAGAAGGCACAAACGTTGTCGGTGCAGACACGGCCACCGCTGCACCAGCCACAGGTCAGGGTCCCACCGCAGCCATCCGGAATCGAGCCGCAGTTCTTGCCCTGTGCCAAACAGGTCGTCGGCGCACAGGAGGTGCAGACATTATTGGCACAGGACGATCCGGAGCCACACGTCCCGCAGTTCAGCGTGCCGCCGCAGCCATTTGGAATCGAGCCACAGTTCTTGCCCTGTGCCGCGCAGGTCGTCGGCACACAGGAGGTGCAGACGTTGTTGGCGCAGGACGATCCGGTGTCGCACGTCCCGCAGTTCAGCGCGCCGCCGCAGCCATCCGGAATCGAGCCGCAGTTCTTGCCCTGTGCCGCGCAGGTGGTCAACGAGCAGGAGCACTGAAGGGCACACACGTCGCCTTCGTCGATCTGGCCGTCACAGTCATCATCCGTGCCGTCACAGGTCTCAACCGGGACCTGGCATTGTCCCCACGCACTGCCATTCGCATGGACTTCGCAGGTCTGCGTCGAACTCGCACACGTCCCTTCGGAGTTCCTGCACTCGCGCGTCAAGGTTCCCGACCCCTGCCCCCAGACATTGTCGACGACGCCATCCCGGTCATCATCACACGCATTGCACTGCTCGGGCCCCGCGACCGCCGGTTGGCACGGCCAGTGGGTCCCATCCGCGCGACAGGCCGCTGAAGCGTTCTCACACGTGTACATGGCTTCGGTGCAAGAGCGACGGGTCCCCGGGGGAATGGAGCACGAGAACTGGCCCGCGGCGCAGACGCGGGTCCCGACACAGCCATTCGCCAGCGGGTCGCAGGCTCCATCCGTCAGGGGAAGGTCGTTGAGCCCCTCGTCGATCTTCGAATCCCCGTCATTGTCACAACCATCGCACTTCTCCGGGCCATAGGCTGAACAGGTCCCGTGGAGCAGATTGCCCTCGGCATCACACGTCACGTAGCCCGTCTGGCCACACACCGTGCACGCGACCCTGGACTCGCCCGAGAAACCTCCACAGACAGGATGCTCGTCGCACTCTGTCATCCCCTTGCACCCATTGACGTTGTAGCACGCCGTCGGTGGCGGCGGCGGGTTCGGACAGATGGCGCGCGCAGGGCTGGCCCCCAGGACGAGCACCGCCAGGAGGACACACTCGACCCACCCGAATGCGCTCCGCGTTCTGGCCGCGCGGCTCGACGGCTTCATGGAATCACCATGACCGTCCGGAGAATGGCCAGGCCCAACCCTGTCAAACCGATGAAGAGGAGGACAGCGGCCAGGGGGATCCTGAAGGCTCCGCCCCAATTGCCCTTCCAGACGACCACCGCCGCCACCCACACGACCAGCGAGCAGATTGCCAACCACATCATGGGACATCCCCCTCTTCCTGCTCCAACAGCATCCGCTCGTAGTCGGCGGAAATCTGCATCGCCTCATAATAGCGATACCCCAAATAGCCAACCGTGCTCGCGGCGCCGCCCATCGCGCCATAGATCAGTGACTTGTCGACGTAGTCCATCGCGGGATCGAAGATGAGTCCGTTCTCTCCCATGTTTCTGGGCTTGATATCGTTCACGTATCCAATCCGCCTGCTGCCCTTCAGATAGGCCTTCAGGAAGGTCCTACGCGTCGCGGTGGGGCCCACGTCCTGAAGGATGAGCAGCCCGTTCCTATAGGAGAAAGGCGTTGCCATCTCCTGCAGCCGGGTCAGGGCACGCACCTGACAGGACAGGGAGTGCTCTCCCCAGGCTCGCATCAACCCCGTGGCGTTGGGATCGACACGCTTCACCCAGAGCTTCCCGATCCTGCGGATCTGGAGTCCCTTCGGGAGGGGCTTCCACCCCACGGCGGGAGCCACGACCGCGGCTTCGGGGACGGCGGCCGTGGTCGCACGGCTCCACCCCAACCCGCGTGCCCACTTGAGCGCAAATCCGGAGAGGCCCCCGTAGAGGGACACCACCCGCAGCGCGTCCTCGGCCACGCCTCCGAAGCCACCCTCCGCGGTGCCCTCGCCCAGACGCAGGACATCCGTGACCTGGGTGAACAACTCGACCGCGACGGTGATCTGCGCCAGACCGCTGTTCACGGCTCGGGAGTTTCCAGGTTGGATCTGCTCCAGGAGCCACTGCCGGTAGGGCTTGTGGCCCCGCTTCATCCAGGAGTCAGCGATTTCAGACGCGCTCCCCCAGGGAAGGACGGAGGCCGTGCTCCCACTGGTCTGGATCCTCAAGCTGCTGCCACCATCCACGGTGTGCCGTGCAACAGCGGCCGTGGCATCGTCGGTGCGGATCGATCCCGAGCCAGGAGCGCTCGAGCCCAGGAGCTTGGAGACGGCCCACGGGACAAACCCCGTCGCCAGGCTCAGACCTACCCCCGTGCCCACACCGATGTCCGACCCACCATAGGAGCCCGACACATAGTACGGGGAGAAGCCGGAGGGGTCCGTGTACCGCAACGGGTTGTTGAGGACGTAGGCGTAGGCGTTGAACGACTGGCTGCCGGTCGGGTCCGCCAAGACGGGATCCGGGCTCAGGAAGCGTCCCAGCCGGGGGTCATACATCCGGCCCCGCATGTTGATGAGCCCCAGCTCGTCATCCTGCTCGTGCCCCGTGAAGCCCACGCGCCCACCGGACAAGGGCGCCGTCGCCGGTTCGGTCAGGTTGACGTCCCGCCTCCGTGCCCCGAACGGATCATACTTGAGCCGCTCGGCGGCCCCTCCCAGTGAAGACAGGAGGGTGTCGGGAGTGCCAAGCCGATCGTTCAAGAAGAAGCGGGTGCGCTCCTCCGACACATGGTCCTGCCACACGACTTCGGCGACGACGCCGTCGGGTCCGGGCACCTCAAAGACATGCGTCGTCTTGTTCTGTCGCTGGTAGACATTTCCCAGATAGACGACTTCGGAGGAGCCGCTCCCTCCCGAGCTGCGCTTGCGAGCGCGGGAACCCTTCGCGTCATACACGAAGTCCACTTCATTCCCCGCCTCCTGGATGCGCTGAGGAAGATCGAAGCTCGTGTACTCCACGCTCCGAAGGATGGAACCCGTCTGACCGTTCATCTTGAGGGTCTGGTTTCCCCTCCGGTCATGATTGAAGCGCAGGACGTCCCCACCCTGGCTCACCTTCTTCACCGCGTGCGGCCCTCCCGACAGGCCAGGCTCGGAGTACGAATACACCATCGACGTGCCGGTCCCCGCGACGATGTTTCTCGCCAGGAGGTTTCCAATCTCGTCGTACACGTACCTGTTCGTGGACATCCGGCAGGCGCCGTCCTGCTGATACAGCGTCCAGAGTTCCAACCGGTCCAGCGGGTCGTATTCGAACTTCTCCGTGGACTTCAGCACGTGGTCATGACGTGCGGTCAGGTTTCCGCCTTGCGTGTACTCATAGAGCAGACGCTGGACGTTGACGCCTCCCCGCTTCGCCTCCAGCAAGCGGACCTGCCCCTGGACGTCGTAGCGGCGGACGCGTTCGATGTCCTGCCCCAGCCGTTCGCGGGTCACCTGCCCATTGACGTCGCGCTCCAGCCCCGTCCAATACGCCTGGCCCGACGCTGCGTTCCTGACCGCGATCAAGTCCCCCTTCGCTGAGTAGTCATACTTGATCTTGAACTGACGCCCATCACCTGTTTGTGGGTAGGAAACAGAGTCGCGCCGTCCCTGGGCATCATGGGTCTGGGTGACAGTGAGGATCTCCTCCTCCCCAATCCGCTGCGAGACGGAGACCTGACGACCCAGGGAATCATAGGCATAGGCCGTTGCGACCACCGGGCTCCCCACCAGTTCGGCGCTCATGAAGGCCAGTTTCCCGAAGCCATTCTGGGCCGTGTCCCAGGTATAGAGGGTCGTTTCCTTCACGACGCTCCCCACCCGGGTCTGGGTCTGGGACACCCGGCCCAGGACGTCATACGCGTGGGTGGTCACGCTTCGCCCGGCGTCCCCCTCCTCGCCATCCGCCTCCCATTTGAGTTCACCAAAGGCATTGTAGGCGTGCAGGCGGACGCCCGCGTTGGGATCCTCCGTACGGACCGGTTGGCCCAGCCTGTTGAAGGTCGTGTTGAGTTGGGAGCCCTTCGCATCGACGATGCGCACCAGGCGATTGAACGCCCCGTACTGGTATTTCGTGCTCACCTGCTGGGCGCTGTTGAAGGCATCCACGCTTTCGGTGAGCAGCCCGTGCTGATCCACGATGCGCCGACCCTTCCGGCCATCCGCGTCCGTGAGCACCGTCGCCGTGCTGTAGGCGCTCGCGGAATAGACGAGTCCGCGGGTCCCGCCGCCCGACATCGTCTGGGACGTCACCCGCTCCAGATTGTCGTAGATCACCCCGGTCGCGGCAGGTGCCGAATCGGGAATCTCCGCCTGGAAGCGGGGAAGGAAGTGGGACACCACGGCATCCCGGGCGTTGTACTTGAAGTCCGTATAGATGAATGGACGGGTCGGCTCGAAGCCCTGGACCTTCTCCTGGACCGGCCGGCCCAGCCCGTCAAACCGCACGGAGGACTCATCCAGGGTGGCCCCGGGCTGCCCCCCGCCGCCGTCACAGTCCTGGGTGGTCGCCGTGTCGCGGACCACGAGTGAGGTCCGGACCCTGGGCAGCCCGTTCTCCCATTCGTAGTGTTGCTGGAGCGAGGTGCGATTGCAGACGGCCGCCGACGCCTTGTAGGAAGGCACGGACGCCCGGACGCGCCCGAAGCCGTCGTACTGATAGCGCGTCCGTGCCCCATTGGGGTCCGCGGTCTGCGCGAGCACGCCCAGTCCCGGGTGGAAGGCGAAGCGGGTCACTCCCCCGGCGCTGTCCACCACATGGCGCGGATAGACCTGATCCCACCCGTCATACACGACGGATTCTGTCCGGGTCTGACCGCCCCCCTCGCGGGTGAAGCCTGACATCATCCCCTTGTCATTCCAGGAGAGGGTTGTCTTCAAATAGAGTTCGGAGACCTGGGGCTGGATGGCCGCCTCACGACTCTCGGGTTCGCGCTCCCTGACGCTGAGTCGTCCCTTGTCGTCGAAGGTGAAGTCCATCACCTGCGTGGACTGGGGATCCACGCTTCCGCAGCCCACCTCCGGAGCTGTCAGTCCGCACTTCGCCCAGGTCCTGGTGACCCTCCAGGTGCCCTGTGGCAACCCGGTGGTGGGATTGTTCGTGACGTTCGAGGTGGAAACGGCGACCTCCTGCGTGCTGTCCGCATCTCGCACGCGAAGGATGCTCGTGAGGGTGTTGCCATGGGCATCCAACGTCACGACCCGCTCGGAATTGGAGAGCGGGGTGGGCGCCTGCCCCTGCCGGAGCAACTCCGTCTTCTCGGAGATGAGCCGGGCATACCGCTGATAGCGCCCGACGGAGGGCTGCTGCAGCGCGTACTTCCATTCCACCACCCGACGCTGCTGCTCCTGGAGCGGGGCCGAGAGCTGGGTCGGAATCACCGACACCTCCTTGAGGGGCTGATGCGCCAGCCCCGGCAGGCACAGCCCCAACAGGTCGGTGCAGAGCGGGTAGAGCGTGTTTCCGTAGGTGGTCGTCGTGACCTCGCCGGACTGTTCATCCATCCGGGTGCGCTCCGCGAACCCCAGCCAGCCGTGCCCACGCACGCTCTGGCGCCCGTCCTTGTAGAAGAACCGCCAGCTTCGTTGCGGCTCCGCCCCAAGGTTGAGGGACATGCGGCGGACCACGCGCGTCGACTCCATCGCCTGGCGCACCCCGGCATCGTCGCTCACGCTGGACGTGTAGACCTTCAAGGTCGCCTGGGGGTCGCAGTTGCTCACGGCCGGATCACACCGGCTCGAAAGCGAGGCGTATTCGAAGGTGTGGTTGATGCCGGAGAACCCCTGTCCATCCGGCAACCGGGTGCCTCCATGGACCCGCAGGAGCACATCCGAGCCGTGCTTTCGCACCGCCACGCGAAGCCTGTTCCCCACCCTCCGGGTGATGTCGAGCAGACCATCCCCGTTGACATCCGCCACCTGCAGCCACTTCAGGTTGTCACCCGCCACGAGCGACAGATCCTGATGCTCCGTGAACTCGCCCAGGGAACCGGCCCGCACGACGCGCAGGACCCGGTGCGGCAGGACCACCAGCATGTCCGTGCGCCCGTCCCCGTCGAAGTCTCCCGTGCGCTTGTCGATGTACTGGTCGGTCACCACGATCCGCTTCCACACGGTGGCGTCGACCGCTCCCCGCTTGCCGTCGTTGTATTGGACCTCCACGCGCGGGAAATAGGAGGTCGTCCCGTCACGGCCCATCGAGACCGCGTCCGCCAGCCCATCGCCATTGACGTCCACGAAGTCGAACAGGCTCTCGAGCGGCGTCTCCGCGGGAGAGCCGAACCAGAACGGCGTGGTGAATTGCGTCGGCGTCTCCACGAGCGCCCCGCTGTTCTGGGCTTCACTGACCGACGTGAAGTGGGTCGGGTCCGCTTCGGAGGGCCCCACGAGGCTCATGCGACCACTGCCATCCAGGTCGACCGCGCGCAGGCCGTAGCTCGGCCGGGTGAAGACCCGGGAGGCCGTCTGGAGCTTGACGCCGCTGCCGCCCAGCCTGACGCCCACCCGGTCCGCCGTGTTCTGGGGAGGGCTGCCGATGTAGGCCATGTCGTTGAGCCCGTCCCCGTTCATGTCCAACCAGTAGACGCTCCGGGAAGAGCCCCAGACGGAGTCATAGAGGTCCGAGTGGCGGTAGCCGTACTGGGTCTCCAGGACGTCCAACCCATTGACGGTGAACTCCCCGACCCGACAGGAGAACGACGCGAGGCTGGACTTGCCGAAGCCCTCCCAGTCGACCACGACGGGACGGAGCGACGGCCGGGTCGGGCAGAGCAGGGAGTCCCAGGTGGAGTTTCCGTAGGGGAACTCGATCTGCCACGGGTTGAGCGCGGCGTCCTTCAAGACATGCAACCGGAAGACGTCGTGCCAGTGCTCCCGGTTGAAGCTGGGGTTCAGGCGCGGGTCGAAGCGCTCATAACAGGGCGCCTCGTTGTAACCGCACTGTTCGGTGAACAGCTTGACGGACTGGTCCAGGTACCCCAGGGCATAGCGCCCCGCCCCCACTCCGAACACGTGCAGGCCCCCATCCGTCACGTTCTGCTGGATCTCTCCCGCGTCCTGGTCATCGAACTCCCACGAGCCGGGTTCCCAATCGAAGCGGACCGGCAGATTGCAGATGTCCTGTCCGTCGCACTCCTTGATTTCGGACAGGAGGCTGCGCTTGCTGAGGCTGCCGTTCGAATACTGGAGCGTGTAGGTGCGAAGCAGCGCTTCCGCGCCACTCGCATCCGGGCCACGCATCTCAATGGAGGACAGACGGAAATCGCGGCGGACCTTCGCCCCCGCGATGAACCCCAGGAAGACGTCGGGCCTCGGCTGGTAGCGGAACTTCACCGAGCGGAGCGCCGGTTCATCGCCCACGCCTCCAGCCCCTGGCTTGACGAAGCTCGTGTAGAGGATTCGATCGGGCCGGATCCAAGCCCCCAGCGCGCCAGGATTGGCGCCCTTCTCATAGAAGACATCCAGGCGGTTTCCCGCACGGTCCGTGACGACGGTCTGGGCCCAGGCGATGGGCCCCCCCACGCCACCACTGAAGATGCCATCCGAGCGCGCCCCCGTGGCGCCGAAGGTCAGGATCAATCCCTCGCGGGTATAGGCACGGAAGATCCGGGGCACGGCTCCCGCCCCCATCTGCTCGATTACCACCCTGGCATAGGAGTCATTCTCGGTGCGGAACTCAGGCGGCGCCGTTCCGTTCGGGTCGGAGACGAGCACCAGGCGCTCCCCATCCAGGCAGTAGCGCGCATCCCGCCAGGAGGCATCGAGGTCCAGCGCCTGGACCACACCATCCTGGGTCAGGGTCTTGGAACAATGCGTGATCTGGGACATGCCCGAGAGGTTGAACCCCACCCCGAGCGGCCCATCAGGACTCCGACTGTTGTAGGCGATGGAGAGGTTGGGCTGGAGGCCAGCACGTCCCTCGGGAGCCCAAAGGGGAATCGACACGGAGGCAGCGCCATCACCAGACACGTCCGTGGAATAGGGGGTCGTCGCGGTGGAGGCCTGTGCCGGACTCGCGACGAGCGTATCGGACGGCACCTCCAGGAGACTTGTGTCCTGGAGCCTGGCCGTCTGGGTTACCCATGGGCCCCCATGGAACCTTTCCCCCTCCTCGAGGCCCCCCGCGCTGGGGCTACAACTGACAAGCTGGCTCCAGTACAACAACAGGGTCAGGTACGCCCCAGCCTGACTACAGACACTCCGGGTCTTCCCGGTCCCATCACCACGGTGCATCGCGGCGACTTACCAATCTTCTGTGTGAAAAAGAACAGATTGGCAGTGGAGTGAATATTCATTGCGCGGCGCGGGCCAATGCCTTGCGGGATGCCTTTCAATCCCTGCCAGAGCGGCGCCAGACGGCCCGGAAGCTTGTCATTCCAACGGGTCCGGAAGGGTCCCCCGCACGCCTCCCTCCAGCAAGGCTCAGGCCTGCGCCGCCGCCAGCTTTTCCTGCGCCACTTCCCACCGGGCATAGAGGTCTTCCAACTCCTCCTTGCCCGCGCGGTGCCCGTCCATCAGCGGCTTGGCCCGGGCGAAGTCGTTGTAGAGCACCGGGTCCGCGAGCTGCGCCTCGCGCTCCTTCTGCTCGGTCTCCACCTTCGCGATGCGCTCCTCCAGCTTCGCGATCTCCTTCTTGATGGGGCCCTCCACCACGGAGCGACGCTGGCGCGCTTCGGCCTCCAGCCGTTTGCGCTCCTTCTCCGACACCGTCGCCGCGCCCGCCCCCGCGCCCTTGCCGCCGGCCGTGCTGGTCTCCGCGCCCTCCGCCGCCAGCCGCTGCTGCTCCTGGTGGTAGAGGTATTCGTCCAGGTTGCCCGGATGCGACGTGAGCTTGCCGTCCGCCACCTCCCAGACGTGCGTGCACAGGCCGTTGATGAAGCTGCGGTTGTGGCTCACGAACAGCAACGTGCCGCCGTACAGCTTCAGCGCTTCAATCAACATCTCCGACGAGTCCAGGTCCAGGTGGTTCGTCGGCTCGTCCATCAGGAGGAAGTTCGACGGAGTCAGCAGCAGCTTCGCCAGGGCCACGCGCGCGCGCTCACCACCGCTCAGCACGCCGATGGGCTTCTCCACGTCGTCGCCGCTGAAGAGGAACGCGCCCAGGACGCCGCGCACGTAGCTCTCCGGCTTGTCCGCCGCCAGCGGCCGGACCTCTTCGATGATGGTGTTGTCGCGGTCGAGCTTGTCCGCGTGGTGCTGCGCGTAATAGCCCACCACCACGTTGTGCCCCAGCGTCACCTTGCCGGTGTCCGGGGCCAGCTCCCCCGCGACCATCTTCAGGAGCGTCGTCTTGCCCGCGCCGTTGGCGCCGACAACCGCGATGCGTTGGCCCCGCTCCAGCCGCGCGTTCAGGCCGTCATAGACGGTGAGCGCGCCGTAGCGCTTGGTGATGTCCTCCATCAGCACCACGTCCCGGCCGCTGCGTTCCACCTCCGGGAAGCGGAACTTCATCGTCTGCCGCTCTTCGAGGAGCTGCACCTTCTCCAGCTTGGCCAGCATCTTCGCGCGGCTCTGCGCCTGCTTCGCCTTCGTGGCCTTCGCGCCGAACCGGTCGATGAAGCCCTGCAGCTCCGCGCGGCGCTGCTCCACCTTCTCCGCCTTCGCCTGGAGCAGCACCATCTCCTCGGCGCGCAGGCGCTTGTAGTCCTCGTAGTTGCCCGTGTACTCGCGCACCCCCTCCATCTCCAGCGACACCACCCGGTTGATCTGCCGGTTGAGGAAGTCGCGATCGTGGGAGATGAGCACCATCGCCTTGTTGGAGCGGCGCAGGAACCCGTCGAACCAGGCCAGGGTCGGCACGTCCAGGTGGTTGGTCGGCTCGTCCAGGAGCAGGAGATCCGGGTCCTGGAGCAGGAGGCCCGCGAGCGCCGCCCGCATCCGCCAGCCGCCTGACAGGGCCTGCGTCGGCTTGGCCAGGTCCGCGTCCCGGAAGCCCAGGCCCTTCAGGATGCGCTCGGCGTGGTGCCGGCCGTAGCGGTTCTCGAAGTCGTCCAGCTCCGCGTGGAGGTCCGCCAGCGTCTGCGCCAGCTCCAACTGGTCCTCCTCCTCCACGGCCGCCGCCAGGGCCGCTTCGGTGTCCCTCAGGCGCGACTCCATCGCGTCCCGGCCGGGCACGGTGCTCATCACCGCCTCCACCACCGTACCTTCGGGTAACCCCGCGATTTCCTGGGGTAGATAGCCCGCCCGGGCCCGGCGGCTGTACTGGATGGTGCCCCCATCCGGCTGGCTCGCCTTGGCGATGATCTTCATCAGGGAGGACTTCCCCGTGCCGTTGGCCCCCACCAGCCCCACCCGGTCCCGGGGGCCAAGTGTGAAGTTGTCCTCATCGAAGAGGACCTTCTTTCCGTAGGCGAGGCTGATGTCCTGGGCGATGACGAGGCTCATGGCGGGGCGGAGATAGCAGCCGGAAGGCCCCACGGGAACGCCTCAGATGCCTGCCTGACTGCCCAGGGGGCACATCTCTCGGGTTGGGCATGGCGCGCGGCTTGCCTATACTCCCGCCACCCATGGCCGCCCCCTGCCCCCATTGCGGAAGTACCGACGGTCAAGATCACCTGTGCGCGGCGCAGAGCCTCCAGCTCCTGGGCCAGGTCCTGGATGGCCGCTACAAGATTGAGAGCGTCCTCGGCCAGGGCGGCATGGGCATGGTGTTCCGCGCCACCCAGACCTCCGTCCAGCGCCCGGTGGCGGTGAAGACGCTCAACCCGTCGCTCGCCGCCGCGCCCCAGTTCTTCGAGCGCTTCCGCCGCGAGGCGGAGATCGCCAGCCGCCTGCGCCACCCGAACGTCATCACCATCTTCGACTTCGGCCGCGCCGCGGACGGCACCTGCTACTACGTGATGGAGCTGCTCAAGGGCGAAAGCCTCAAGGAGCTGGTCAAGCGCGAGGGTCCCATGACCCTGCGCCGGGCCGTCAACCTCCTGGAGCAGGCCACGCTGGGGCTGGCGCACGCGCACGAGGAGGGTTGCGTCCACCGCGACCTGAAGCCGCACAACATCATGGTCCAGGCGCTCGACGGGAAGGACTTCGTCAAGGTGCTGGACTTCGGCCTCGTCAAGGCGCTGGAGCAGGACGAGGAGGAGCAGCTCACCTCCACCGGCCAGGTGCTGGGCACCCCCCAGTACATGCCCCCCGAGCAGGCCGGCGGCGAGTCCGTGGACCAGCGCTCCGACCTCTACTCCATGGCGGGCGTGCTGTACTTCTGCCTCACGGGCAGCTCTCCGTACGGCGCGAACACCGTGCGCAAGGCGCTCACCGCGTCGCTCACCCAACCCGTGCCCCTGGTGGGCACCAAGCGCCAGGGTGCGCCCGTGCCGCCGGAGCTGGACGCGTTCTTCGCCAAGGCGCTCTCCGCGGAGAAGGAAGACCGCTACCAGAACGCGCAGGAGTTCATCGACGCGCTCATCGACTCCGTGGAGGGCCTGTCCCCGGAGGAGCTGGATGCGCACCCCACGGGCGGCGCCCCCGGGGCCGACCGGGGCACCGGCAGTCGCAGCCGTCCGGGCGCGGGCTCCAACAGCCGCGCGGGTTCGGGCAGCCGCCTGGGTGCCGCCAGCCGGGCCGGTCGCGCGCCCGGGGCCGGCACGGGCACCAACGCCAGGTCCGCGTCCCGAGTGGGCGCGGCCCCAGCCCGGGGCACCACGCCCGCGGGTGGAGCACAGGCATCGGCCCGGCCTCCCACGAGCACGGGCAACCCTCCCCTCTCCCAAGCCA
>NZ_RAVZ01000274.1 GCF_003611635.1 Corallococcus terminator
CCCCGGGAGACCTTGCGGTCCAGGGAGGGCCCGTGCGCCCAGACCCTCAGGGCCTGACCGTGACGTTGATCTTGAAGGAGCGCTCCACCACGCCCGGCGTGAACGCCTTGGCGAGGAAGAACTCCATCTCGAAGCTGCCGGGGTTGCGAGGGGTGAAGAAGAATTCGCGGGTGGCGGGGCTGCCGTTGGGACCCGGCTCGAAGTTGGCTTCGCGCAGACCCACGCGCTTGGCCAGCGTCGGTTCAATGGCCCAGAACGCGCCGGGCTGCTCCTGCAGGCGCACCGTGAGGCCGTGGTTGAGCTTCACGTCCACGGACGTGGGCACTTCGCCCTCGATGTGCACGAGCTCCATCTCGTCGCGCGACACCGAGCGCGCCTCGGACGGACGCGGCTCCACGTTCTCCGCCGTGATGCGACCGCCCCAGCCGGAGGACTTGTCCACCACGCCCGTTACCTGGAGCGTCTGCCCCACGTGCTTGCGCAGGCTCTTGACGGCCGCCTTGCCTTCGATGGCGAACGACACCTGCTGGCGCGTGCCCCCATTGGACACGACGAGCACGAAGTCGTCGCCCATCATCTCCAGGTTGCCCCGGATGCTGGCGAAGCCCTTGATGCCCGCGCCCATGCCGGCGGCGACGGCCATGGAGACCTCGCCGGGCGACAGGTAGCGCAGCTTCGGCTCGGAGTCCGACGGCGGCGGCGTGGGCTCTTCCACCTCGGGCTTCTTGGCGGAGTACTTGCGCACCTCCACCACGCCGCTGTGGTTGGTCGTCTTGCGGATCATCCCGCTCACGGAGACCTTGTGGTCCACGTAGGCCGGGAGGACTTCCTGATCCGGTCCCTGGAGCAGGAACGTCAGCTCGCGCTTGTCACGGCCCACCACCACCAGGTGGGGCAGCTCGCCGCTGAGGATGAGCCGGCCCTTGAGGCTGCCCTCCCCCATCACGCCGCGGCCCTCGCCGGCGGTCAGCAACTGCTCCATCTCGCGCTTCGTGAGCGGCTCGCCCACCGGAGGGAGCTTCGTCGCGCGCGGACGCGGCTTCTCCACGGGGGGACCAGAGGGAACGGACGGCTGGGCCTTGGACCCGGCCTTGCCCGTCGCCTTCTTCCCGGCCGCGGCAGGCGCGGCCTTCGCGGCAGGAGGGGCCGCGGACTTGGCGGATTTGGCGGCGGCGGGAGCTGGAGCAGCCGTCTTGGCCGCCGCCTTCCCCTTGGCCGCCGCGGGCGCCTTTTCAGGCTTCTCCGCTGCCGCCTTCTTCACCGCCGCGACCTTCCCCTTCGCCCCTTCGGCCACCGCCTTGACGACCTTCGTCGCGGCCGTCGCCACCTTCTTCGAGGCATTCCGGATCAAATCCAGCCGGGACGCGTTGTCCTTCTTCGCGGCAGGCTTCGCACCGGCTTTTGCAGCGGGAGTCGGCTTCTTCGCCCCGGACTTGGGCTTGGCCATCGACGCTGTCTCCTTGAGAATTCCCGTGTGCTATCAACGGGTTGGCGGGACGCCCCTGCTGTTGGACGCGAGCCTCGCGATCACGGTTGCTTGTAACGGTGATCAGTTGGGCTGTCAAACTAACACTTGATTTTCCCTCGGACTTTGGTTGCGAAAACGTCCTTGGAAGGCCCTCGTGCCGTTATAGATCAAGGCATGAGTGACGTCCCCGCTTTGCTGCCGGTGGAGGAGGCCCGCGCGCGGATCCTCGAGCGCTGCGCGACCCTTCCCACCGAGTGGGTGCCCGGCGATGACGCCCTGGGCCGGGCCCTGGCCGAGGACGTGCTGGCCCGCCGCACCCTGCCCCCCTGGGACAACTCCGCGATGGATGGCTACGCGGTGCGCTCAGCGGATCTTTCCAGTCCGCTGCCCGTGCGGCTCTCCGTCGGGGAGACGGTGTTCGCGGGGAAGCTGCCCACGCGGGCCGTCACGCCCGGCACCTGCGCGCGGATCATGACCGGAGCCCCCCTTCCCCAGGGAGCGGACGCGGTGGTGATGCGCGAGCGCACCCGCTCCGAGGCGCCCGACAGCGTGGAGATCCTGGAGGCCGTGGGGCCGGGCAACTTCATCCGCCCCCGGGGCGAGGACGCGCGCGAGGGCGACGTGCTGCTCAAGCGCGGCACCCCGCTGGGCATCCCGGAGCTGGGGCTGCTGTGGGCCCAGGGGATGAGCTCCGTGCCCGTGCCCCGCCGGCCTCGCGTGGCGGTGCTGTCCACCGGCGACGAGCTGTGCCGGGCGGACGAACCGCCCGAAGGCCGCATCGTGGACACCAACGCCCCGGCGCTGGCCCTGGCGGTGCGGCGCGCGGGGGGCCTGCCCACGCTGCTGGGCATCGCGAAGGACACGCGGGAGGCCGTCCAGCAGGCCCTGGCGCGCACGGACGGCTTCGACGTGGTCCTCACCAGCGCGGGCGTGTCCGTGGGCGACCACGACTTCGTGAAGGAGGCCCTGGAGGCCCTGGGCGTCGAGCAGCACTTCTGGCGCGTGGCCATCAAGCCCGGCAAGCCGCTGGTGGTGGGCCAGCGGGGCCCGACGCTCTTCTTCGGACTGCCCGGCAACCCGACCTCCTCGCTGGTCACCTTCGAACTCTTCGTCCGCCCCGCCCTGCGCCGGCTCCTGGGCCTGGAGGACGTGGAACCCCTCCGGGTGGCCGGGCGCCTGGACGGCCGCCTGTCCAAACCCCCGGGCCTGGCCCACTTCGTCCGCGTCACGGTGAGCTGGCGGGCAGGCGAGCTGTGGGCGAAGCCCCTCGGGACGCAAACGTCGGGTGTCCTGCGTTCAGCGTCCGCAGCCACCCACCTGCTGCACTTCCCCCGGGAGATCAGCAGTCTGACTGATGGCTCCCATGTCGAGCTGCTCCCCCTGTCGTGGGTGGCCTGAGAAACACGGGAGCCGGGAACCACGTCTATACGCGTGAGGTGCCACCCCACCCATGGGGGGTGACGCCTTGACTTGCATCCGGGGGAGCGAGAAGAAACGCTCCTCCACTGGGAGAAGACCCACCATGTCCGACACTCGCCCACCCCAGGTCCTGCCGACCCGAAAGCCGACCCAGCATCTGGAGCGGTATTCGGAGGCGGATGTGCCCACGACCCGGGGCGTGCTGAAGACCATCGTGTTCCGCGACAAGCGCAACGGGCGGGAGCACGTGGCGTTGGTGGTGGGGGAGCCGGCGGGCCTGGACGGCGTCCCGGTGCGCATCCACTCCGAGTGCCTGACGAGCGAAGTCTTCGGCAGCCTCAAGTGCGACTGCCGCGAGCAGTTGGACCGGGCGTTGGACTTCGTCACCCAGAATGGCCTGGGCGTGGTGCTCTACCTGCGCCAGGAGGGCCGGGGCATTGGCCTGGGCAACAAAATCAAGGCCTATGCCCTCCAGTCCAAGGGGCTGGACACCTACGAGGCCAACCGGCAGCTCGGCTTCGCTGACGATTTGCGCTCCTACGACGTGGCGGCGGAGATGCTGCGCTCGCTGGGGGTGCAGTCGGTGGACCTGATCACCAACAATCCGTTGAAGATCGCGGGGCTGGTGGAAGAAGGAGTGGCGGTCCGACGCCGAATCCCTTCCCGGACCGAGCACAATCCGCATAACGTCGACTATTTGAAGACGAAGCGTGAGCGTACGGGGCACCTGATTGAGCTCTTCGCGGAGGACGACGACACCGAAGCCAAGGCCGGCTAAGCGCCCGGCCCGGCGGAGCACCGCGCGCTTCGAGGTGCGGTTCTGGGGGGTGCGCGGTTCCATCCCCTCGCCCGGCCCGCAGACGAAGCGCTACGGCGGCAACACGCCGTGCGTGGAGGTCCGCTGTGGCGACGAGCTGCTCATCTTCGACCTGGGCTCGGGAGCACGCGGCCTGGGGGATGCGCTGGCGGCGACGCGCAAGCCCATCAAGGCCAACATCTTCATCTCGCACTACCACTACGACCACCTGCAGGGCCTGCCGTTCTTCGCGCCGATGTTCTCGCCCGCGAACGACGTGACGCTCCACGGGTCGCCGCGCGATGGGAAGTCGCTGAAGCAGATATTGGCCGGGCAGATGGTGCACCCCTACTTCCCGGTGACGGCGGAGGACGTGTTCCGCACGCGCCTGGAGTACCGGGACGTCATCGTGGGCAAGGACATCCCGGTGGGGAAGGCCACGGTGCGCACGCTGGAGCTGAACCACCCTGGCGGCAACGTGGGCTACCGCGTGGACTTCGGCGGACGCTCGCTGGTGTACGCCACGGACGTGGAGCACGGCACCGCGCTGGACGCGGGCCTGTTCGACTTCGCTCGCGGCGCGGACGCGCTCATCTACGACTCCATGTACACGGAGGATGAGTACCGGGGCCGCACGGGCTGGGGTCACTCCACCTGGGAGGCCGCGGTGAAGGCGGCCGACGCCAGCGACGTGAAGCAGCTTGTGCTCTTCCACCATGATCCGGGTCGCGACGACGCGGCCATGGACAAGCTGGTGCGGCAGGTGCGCAAGCAGCGCCCGGAGGCCATCGCCGCGAAGGAAGCGATGGTGCTCAAGCTGTAGTCGGACGCCGCGCTTCCAGGGCCCGCGCCACCGTCTCGCGCAGGCCCCGGAAGGGCAGCCGTTGCAGGGCCGTGGGCACGTCCACCCACTCGAAGGCCTCATGCTCCGGGCCCAGGCGCACCGGGGCGTCTGGCGCGACGTGCACCGCGAAGCCGTTCTCCTCCACGAGCTTCGGAGGCAGCGCGTCTCCCAGCGCGAACGCATGGCGGTAGCGCAGGTCCTCGGGCTCGCCGGTGAGGCCCGTCTCCTCCACCAGCTCGCGGCGGGCCGCGTCCAGGGGTGATTCTCCGGGCTCCAGCCGGCCCGTCACGGTCTGCCAGAAGCCGCCGCGCTCCGGTGTCCGCTTCAGGAGCAGCACGCGCGCCTCCGGGCCCTGGCCCTTCACCACCGCGACGCTCACCGTGCGCAGGGCCACCGTGGCGTCCACGCGCCGGGCGTCGAACACCTGGCTGAACTCGCGGGCGAGCGCCTCCTCCACTTCCGGCACGGACACGGCGTGGCCCAGCTCGCGCTGCATGGACGTGACGCCCGCCTCGCGGATGCCGCACGGGACGATGAGCTGGAAGTGCTCCAGCCGGGTGTTCACGTTGAGCGCGAAGCCGTGCGTGGTGAGCCACTTCGACAGGTGCACGCCAATGGCGCCAATCTTCCGCGCGTCCGGCGAACCCTCCTGGCCCAGCCACACGCCGGGCCACTTGGGGATGGGCCCCGCGGTGAGGCCGAAGCCCGCGAGCGTCTGGATGAGGCCCCGCTCCACGTCGCGCACGTAGCGCCGCACGTCCTGGCGCTCGGGCGGGAGCAGGAGGATGGGGTAGCCCACCACCTGCCCTGGCCCGTGGTAGGTGACGTCGCCGCCCCGGTTGGTGTCGAACACCTCCACGCCCTCCTCCGCGAGGCGCGCGTCGGTGGCGGTGATGTTCTCGCGCTTCGCCGCGCGGCCCAGCGTCAGGACGGGCGGGTGCTCCAAGAGCAGCAGCGTGTCCCCGACGAGGCCCTGCATGCGGGCCTCGCCGAACAGGTGCATCAGCTTCAGCCCGTCTTCGTACTCCACCCGACCCAGGCGGAAGACGGTGAGCGTGCTCATGGCGCTCCCTTCCGGCCCCCCCGGCTGGAGTGCGGCGGGGGGGTGGACGGCGCGGGCGTCTGCGCGGCTTCCAGGCTCCATGTGCCCGCGTACACGCGCGACAGCAGGGCGCGCAGCTCATGGCCCGCGCGGGGCGAGCGGACCGCCTCGGCCGCGAAGGCGCCCAGCACCTCCTCCGACAGGGACACCCCCGGGCGGCGCAGGGCCAGCGAGCGCCGGGCCACCTCCACCAACTCCGGCACCGTCGGACGGCGTACCGGCAACAGCACCTGCACGCGCTCCAGCAGCGACACCGGGACGGCGCCCTGCACCGCCTCGGAGAGCCCCGCGGTGGTGGGCACGGGCAGGCTGCCACCCTCCCCTCGCACCCACAGGCCGAGCGACGACACCGCGCCCCGCGCGCTCATCACCACCGCGCGCTCCGGGTGGCTCGCGATGAAGGCGCCCAGCGCGGCCAGGGCCCCGGACTCCAGCCGGTCCACGTCCTCCACCAGCAGGACGTCCGCGCCCAAGGCGGACTCCAGCGCCTCCACCGACGTGAGCACGCCCTGGCCCCGTCGCTGCACCGCCTGGAAGAAGAGGCTCTTGCCGCAGCCCTCCGGCCCCACGAGCAGCATGCAGCGCGCGCCCGCCTGGAGCGTGCGCTCCAACAGGGTCCGCACGTCGTCGTGGCCCAGCATGTCCACGCCTTCCGCGGACACCTCTTCCACCGGCTTGCGCGCGCGCGGCGGAGCGGCGACGTCGCCCAGGAGTCCCTGCGACTCACCCAAGCAGCTCTTGCAGATGAACGCGCCTGCGGGACCCGCCACCAGGTCGCCGATTTCTCCGCGAGGCCGGCAGCAGAACGAGCACCACGCATCCAGCGCCGGATCCGCGCGGGTGGGCCCCCGTTCGATGAGGCGCTTCTCGCGCCGGCGTCCGTGCGCGGGCCTCGCGGGCTCCGGGGCATCGTCCTCGTCCGGCGGGCGCAGGAGGCCACCGGGGACGATGACGTCGTCATCCTCGGGAGCGCCCAGCAGGCCTCCGGGTTGGATGGGGTCATCGTGCTCGGCCGTTCCTTGGGGACCTGGAGACTGGGCGGAGTCGACATGGTCGGAGCGGCGGAGCGCCTCCGCGAGCTGGGCGGACGCAGCGCCTTCGGAGGAGCGCGCAGGGCCCGCGGTGGCGGTGTCCGCATCGGTCCTGGACGCGCGCGACGGGGCTTCGAGCATGACCGCCGCGATCCGTTCGGAGATCGGCGGAAGCCCCGCCGACGCGCTGGACACAGCCTGCGCGGAGGGATGCGGCAGGCCCTCGGACTCGGGAGCCACCTGCTCCCCGGCCAGCGACGACAGGTCCCCGGCACCGACAGCCACATGGCGCCCGGAGGACCGCTGCGCTCCGGCCCCGCCCGTTGCCTCGCGCTCGGACGAACCCGGCGGGCCCACGGCCTCCAGGGGGTCTCCGGCGTCGGCCTTGTCGTTGAACGCGGCGGACGCGGCGTCGCTCCAGGTCATCGAGGACAGGGAACGGAACACCACGGCGTCCTTCCCACCCGCCATCGCCGCGGCGAAGGCGGGGCTCACGTCCGGAGACCGGGTCTTCAACTGGCGCGCCTGCCGGAGCAACTGCGAGGCGCGCGAGGTGTGTCCGGACTTCTGGTAGAGCGCCGCGGCCTGCTCCAGGCAGTCCGCCGCGCGCGTCATGTCTCCCTGAAGCTCAGCGGCCTGGGCGGCGCGGATCAACTCACGGGGATTGTCGGCCATCGCGGATGCCCGCCTTGGAATACATGTCCGGAAGTCCCCCCGCGCCCACCGCCCCCCGGAGTCAGGGCGGCCGGGCGAGCACCGCGACGCACGTCCTCACGCCATCGCGAGGAACAGCAGGTCCGGTGCCTCCAGATACTTGATGACCTCGTAGACGAAGCTCGCCGCCACGTCACCGTCGATGACGCGGTGATCGCAGGACAGCGACAGGTTCATCATGTCCCGGATGACCACCTGATCGTTCTTCACCGCCGGGCGCTTCTTCAGCTTGTGAACGCCCATGATGCCCACCTCGGGGTGGTTGAGGATGGGCGTGGCGAACAGCCCGCCGCTCTGCCCCAGCGAGGTGATGGTGAAGGTGCCGCCCGTCAGCTCCTCCATCTTCAGCTTGCGGTCGCGCGCCGCGGCGCTCAGGCGGGAAATTTCCTTCGCCAGCTCGCCCAGGGTCAGTTGATCCGCGTTGCGCACCACCGCCACCGTGAGGCCGTCCGGCGTGGCCACCGCGATGCCGATGTTGTACTCGCCGCGCACCACCAGTTCCTGCGACGCCTCGTCGAAGTTCGCGTTGAGGTGCGGGAACTTCTTCATCGCCGCGATGGTCGCCTTCACGATGAACGGCAGGTAGGTGAGCTTCGTGCCGTCACCTGCCGCCGCCAACTGGCTGTTGAGCCGCGCGCGCAGGGCCACCAGGTCCGTGGCGTCCACCTCCTCCACGAAGGCGAAGTGCGGCATCGTGAACTTCGAGCGCACCATCTTCTCCGCGATCTTCTTGCGCAGCCCGCGCAGCGCGATGCGCTCGTCGCCCCGCCCCGTCGAAAGCGGCGTCGCCGGACGCGCGGCCTGCGGCGCGGGCGCCGTCACCTCGTTCTTCTTCGGCGCGCCGCCACCTTCCAGCGCCGCCACCACGTCCGCCTTCGTCACCCGACCCTGCGGGCCGCTGCCGGAGATGTCCGCCAGGTCCAGGCCGTGCTCACGCGCCATGCGGCGGGTGACGGGCGTGGCCAACACCTTGGAGGCCTGGGCCTGGGACGCCGCCTGGGCCTGCGCGGGCGCCGAAGCAGCAGGAGCGCTCACGGCCGCCGGAGCGCCATGGGCCGGGGCGTCCGCCACGGGGGCACCGCCTTCGGTCTCCAGCGTCACCAGCAACTGGTGCACCTTGGCCATGTCGCCTTCACGACCGTGCGTCTTCACGACGCGGCCCGAACGCGGGCTGGGCACCGTCACGGTGGCCTTGTCGGTCATCACCTCGGCGAGCACCTGGTCTTCCTTCACCAGGTCGCCCTCCTTGACGTGCCACTTCACAAGCTCGCCCTCCATCACGCCTTCGCCGAGGTCCGGGAGCTTGAATTCGAAAGTCGCCATGAGGGGGTGTGTCTCTCTGTGTTGGGGAAGGGTGCGTCAGGTCAGCCCAGGCGCTCCACGCGCTCGCGCTCCATCAGGCCCTTCATGAAGAACTCGGCGGCGCGGTAGCTGGAGCGAACCAGCGGCCCAGAGGCCACGTAGAGGAATCCGAAGGACTCCGCCAGCGCCTTGTACGCGTCGAACTGCGCGGGCGTCACGAAGCGCTCCACGCGAAGGTGGTACTGCGACGGCTGCAGGTACTGGCCCAGCGTGAGCACATCCACGCCCACATCGCGCAGATCCTTGAACGTGCGCTCCAGCTCCTCGTCCGTTTCGCCCAGGCCCACCATCACCGACGTCTTGGTGTAGAGCCGCTCCGGGCGGTTCTTGAGGAACTCCAGCACGCGCAGGGACTGGCGGTAGGTGGCGCGGCGATCGCGCACCGTCGGCGTCAGGCGCTCCACCGTCTCCACGTTGTGCGCCACCACGTGCGGCTTCGCCTCCGCCACGGTGATCAGGTCCTCCTGCTTGCCCTTGAAGTCGGGGATGAGGACCTCGACGATGGTGCGCGGGCTCTCCTTGCGCAGCTCACGGATGGCGGACGCGAAGTGGCTGGCGCCCCCGTCCGGACGGTCGTCGCGGTTCACCGACGTGACGACGATGTATTCGAGGTTCATCTCCTTCACCGCCTGCGCCAGATGGATGGGCTCCATCGGATCCAGCGGCGGGGGCGCCCCGACCTTCACGTGGCAGAAGCGGCAGGCGCGCGTGCACACCTCGCCCATCAACATCACCGTGGCGGTGCCTCCGCCCCAGCACTCGGCGATGTTCGGGCAGCGGGCCTCTTCGCACACCGTGGCCAGCTTCGTGCGCTTCACGATGGCCTTGACCCGCTCGTACCCCTCCCCGTGCGGCAGACGCACCTTCAACCACTCGGGCTTGCGGGTGGATTCGGAGACCTGTGGGAGGGGAAACCGATCGGGAGTCGCCATGGGTCGCGGGCCTTCTAGAGGGTGGGTGAAAGCAGGGTCAAGCGTGAAGCCCTAACGCGAGGCGTTAGCGGCAGCCTGACAGAAGTGGAGCCCCTGGGGGATGTAACGCGGTGGACAGGATGCGGCCAGTCACGGCCGGCGCGCCTTCCGGGACGGCCTGGCGACGGGGGCGCTTCCCTGCCCTCCTGCCCCCCTGATGCGTCCCATGAGCAGGGCGCCGAAAGACAGCGGCGTACGGCCTTCCTCAAGAAGACCGTACGCCGCCGGGAACGCGTGCGTCAGGGGGACTACTGCTTGAGCACCTGCACCTCGATGCGGCGGTTCTGCACACGGCCCTCGGGGGTGTCATTGGGGGCGATGGGATCCGCGTCGCCCTCGCCGCTGGTCTCGATGCTGTTGGCGGACACGCCGTCGCTCACCAGGGCCTTGCTCACGCTGTCCGCGCGCGACTGCGACAGGCGCTGGTTGGTGGCAGCGTTGCCGCTGGAGTCGGTGAAGCCCTTGATGCGCACGCGCGCGTCGGGCTTCTCCTTCAGCACGTTGCCCAGCTCCGTCACCATCTGCTCGCCCTTCGCGGTGAGCCGCGCCGACCCGGTCTGGAACTCCACGCCTTCCAGCACGAAGCCCTGGGACTCCGCGTTCTTGCTCTCGAAGGCCTCACGCAGCCCGGTGGCGTCGCTCACGCGCGTCTTCTCCATGCCCGAACCGCCCGTGCCCTCCTCCGTGCCTTCCTCCGTGCCGGAGCCCCCCGTCGCGGGCGGGGTCTGCTCCTCGGCCTGCGGCGGGACCGCGGGCGGGGGGGCCGGCGCGGGCTGCGGCGTCGGCTGCGCGGGCTGCGGCGCCTGGGCGACGCGATCCTCCACGCGGGGCGCAGGCGTGGTGCGTGTCGCTACCGGAGCCCGGGCGGGTTCGTTCCTGCGTCCGCGCAGGGCGCCCCAGGCGAGCGCGACCAGGGCCAGCAGGGCCAGGGGGACGGCCCACCCGGCGATGCTCTTCTTCTTCTCCGGGGGACGGGTGATGGTCTGGCGGGGGACGGCTTCGCGGACGGGGGTCGTCTCCCGCACCTGCGTCACGGTTTCGCGGTGGGGTTCGATGACCTCCGCGACCGCGTGACGCGTGCCGCCCCCGAAGCCCATCAGGCTGCCCACGCCGGCCGGCAGCGCGGCGCTGATGTTGGAGCGCTGGCCGTTCAGCAACTGCATCAGCCCGGACGCGCCCATGCGCTGATCCCGCACCTGCTTGCCCAGGACGCCCATCAACATGGGCGCGGCCAGGGAGAGCAGCTTCATCGCCGAACCGGAGTTGCGCATCCCACCGAAGCGCGAGAGACCGTCGGCGACGCCGCTGAGCTTGTTGCCGAACAGCCCGTTCAACATCCCCTTCCCGCGCTCCTCCTCATCGAGGAGCCCCTCCCCGATCCCCTCGGGCTGCGGAGGCGCGTCGGGTCCGGTGAAGCCGCCTTCGTTGAGCTTCGACAGCAGTCGGTGCGCGCCCGCTTCGTTGCTGCCCTGGTCCACGACGCCCGCCGCCACCGCGGCGATGGCGCCCGGCAGCACCTTGGTGGTCGCCTGCGGATCCTCTCCCAAGGACCCGCTGATCTTCTGGAGCAATCCCTTCTTCATGAACTGTGAGCCGACCGCTTCGATCAGGTTGAACGCCATGTGATGCCTCCCCGGTTGGGTCCCGCACCGGGATGGCCGGTGCGCGAGGCCACGCCCCGCCGGACTGCGCGGGGCTGAGGGCTCTGTGCAATCGATACGGAGCAAAGGGGGTGCTGATAACCCCTCGCAGGGGGGACGGAGAGGATGCCCCCTGAAGGCACGTCTCCCGCGCGGTCGACTGCGAACCCGGGCCCTTTCCGGCCCCCGGGTTCACTTGTCCTTCGGGTTCCAGAGAAGGGCGCGCGGGAAGTAGTGCGCGAGCAACTGTTCCGCGGTCTGGCCCTGCCGGGCGAGCAGGGCCGCGCCGGCCTGGCACAGGCCAACACCGTGGCCGTGTCCCTGGCCTTCAAACAACACCCGGTCTCCACCGAACGCGAGGGAGAAACGGGCACTGCGGATCCGGTCCCAACCGGCGCGTGCCCCGAGCGCGCGGAAGAAGGCATCACCCCGGGCGGCGCGCCCCGAAGCGCGGTCCACCACCCGCACCACCGCGCCGCTGGAGTCGCGGTCCAGGAGCAGATCCGCGGCCTGCACGGGGCCGCCCAGGGCCTCGGTGGCGGCGGCCGTCACCAGGGCGCGCGACACGACCGCGCTCCAGGCGGAGGGCGGGCAGCGATCCGGCATGGCGGCGGCGCCGCTGAGGTCCGGAGCCCCGAACACCGCCACGGGTTCGGCGGTGTGTCCCCCACAGCTTCCGTGGAACGGCGCAAGGGCGATGGAACCGTCGGGCAGGCGCAGCACGACGCCTTCGGTCGAACGGGCGGCGTCACGAGAGCGGCCCAGGTGACGTGCGAAGCCTTCGCCGCGCAAGACCTGGCAGTGGGTGAGATCACACGCCTGGGCCTCCTCATGCCGCCTGCCCGACGCGAGCGCATAGCTGCGCGCGGTGATGGCCTGGGCGCGGAGCGCTTCGAACGGCGTGTCGACTTCCGTCTCGCTCGCGGTGACCGCCGCGACGTAGGTCTCCAACGCGAAGGTGGCGATGGGGATCAGCTCCCCCGCACGGGCTTCCAGGGACAGCGAGCCCTCGTAGCGCCGATCCAGGCCGCTGCCCCGGACCCGCCACCGTCCGGCCTCCAGCCGCAGGGGCTGGGGCACCGCGCGCCCTTCCACGAGCAGCACGTCACGCGAGGCCACGACCTCCAGCGAACGGGGGCCGTCCAGGCGCAGTCGCGCGGGCCGGTGCTTCGAGAGGATCCGCACCTCCACGCGCGGTTCAGGAGCCCCTGAGGGCTTCGCTTCACGACGGCGAGTCCCACGCGTGTCGGAAACAGGAGCCGCTGAGGGCGGCGCTGCACGACCGCGAGTCCCACGCGTGTCGGAAGCAGGAACCATTCCGGGCGTCGCTTCACGACGGCGATCCACCTGCGCATCGGAAGCAGGCAGCGCTGACGCAACACCGGGCGCGGTGCCCGCCACCATCGCGGCGAGCAGCACGACCGCGCGCACCGCGTTCATCGAACGCGATACCGCGTCACGGCCAACGGCTCGGAGCCTCCGGGTGCCCACAGCTCCAACCTGCGCTCCCCCGCCACCGCGGGCAGGCGCGTGACGAACGGGGGCGGCAATTCAATGCGGCGCCCATCCTCCGTGCGCAGCTCCAGCATCTTCGCCCCCGGAGGTGCCATCACCCGCACCGGCACCGCCTGCGCACCCTCGGGCAGTTGCGGCTCCACCAGGAACTCGTCCCCGTCCGCCGGCAGGATGAACCCGGCCCGGCTGCCCGGCCGGCCCTCCGCGCTCACCGACGCCGAGGCGAGCCCTTCCGCCTGCGCCCACGCGAGGTACGCCGGGCCCACGTCCAGCGCGCCGTCGCTCCGGTGCATCGTGCAGTCGTGGCGAGGCGCCGTGCCCGGCAGGTAGACCTCCTTCAGCAGGCCCGGGCAGTTCGGCCCCGCCCGCTCGCCGGACAACGCACAGATGGCCGCGGACTCAAAGTGGCTCCGGTCCACCAGCGGCGCGGCGCGCACGCCTCGCATCGCCAGCGACATCACCCGCGCGAACACCGGGCCCGCGCCGGTGATGCCAGACACACCCCGCATCGGCGTGCCATCGAAGTTGCCCACCCACACGGCCACCGTGCGCTCCCGCGTGAAGCCCGCCGCCCAGTTGTCCACGTGCGCCCGGCTCGTCCCCGTCTTCGCCGCCACGCGGAACGACAGGCGCAGCGCATTGTCCAAGCCGAAGGCCGGTGCCCGCGCCGCCTCGTCCGCCAGCACGTCGGTGAGCAGCTCCACCGGCTGCGCCGCCAGGAACCGGTGCTCCGGCATCTCCACCGGAATCCGCAGCGGCGCGCCATCCGGACCGAACGCCGTGCGCACCTCCTTCAACGGCCCCACCACCCCAC
>NZ_RAVZ01000275.1 GCF_003611635.1 Corallococcus terminator
CGGGGCGCTTCACTTCGAAGCCGGCATCCGGGTCCGAATCCCCGCGACGAGCAGGTCCAGGCCGAAGTCGAAGCGACGGTCGAAGTCGCGATCCAGGATGGCGTCCAACGCGCCGGCCGCATGGGGATAGCTCGCCGAGGCCAGGTCCCGCAGGGCCCGTGCCCGCTCCGTCGTCTCGGATGCCTGCGCGGTGAAGCCCTGCTCCTCGATGGTGAAGCCCAGCACGTAGTCGAGCACGGTGAACGTCGCCCAGCCCGCATCGCGCGGCCCCAGCCCCGCCCGGCCCAGGGAGCCGATGACGGTGTCGCTGACACGCAGCGTGTGCTCGGACACCACGAAGGTGCCGGCGTAGACGCGAGCCCCATCCCGGTGCTGGAGGAACGCGCGCCGCAGATCCCCCGCGACCGTGCGCACCACCGTCTCCCAGGGCGAGTCCGCCGTCAGCGTCCGCGCCACGTCCTGGAGCAGCGTGTCCGCCATCGCATCCAGCAGGGCCTGCTTGCCCGGGAAGTGCCAGTACAGCGACGGGGCCTGGATGGAGAGCGCCTTCGCCAGCACGCGCATCGTCAGGCCCTCCAGGCCGCCCTCATCCAGCAGCGCCCACGCCGCAACCACCACCTGCTCCCGCTGGATTCGCATGCTCCGGTCGTCCCTCGCTGACTTGACAAACTAACACCGTTAGTCGATCCCTAACAACGTTAGTTTGAGCCTTCGGGCAGGAGGTCGGTCATGGCGGAAGTCCTCGAAGTCGCCGTGGTGGGAGGCGGTCCCACCGGGTTGATGCTGGCGTGCGAGCTGGCGCTGGCGGGGGTGCGGGTCCAGGTGTTCGAACGGCGCGCGGAGCCCGTGCGCGAGTCACGCGCGCTGACGCTGCACCCGCGTTCGCTGGAGGTGCTGGCGCTGCGGGGACTGGAGGGACGGTTCCTGGAGCGCGGACGGCCGCTGCCCACCGGGCACTTCGCCATGTTGGACACTCGGTTGGACTTCAGCGTGCTGGACACGCGCTTCCCCTACACGCTGTTCATCCCGCAGGCCGTGACGGAGGCGCTCCTGGAAGCGCGGGCCCGGGAGCTGGGCGTGACGGTGCACCGGGGATACACCGTGGAGGTGCTGCGCCAGGACACGGAAGGGGTGGAGCTGGAGGGCACGTCGGAAGCGGGAGTGTTCCGGGTCCGAGCGCGCTTCGTGGTGGGAGCGGATGGGGCCCGGAGCGCGGTGCGAAGGCTCGCGGGCATCGCCTTCCCGGGGACGGACGTGACGCGCACGGCGGTGCTCGGGGACGTGGCGCTCGCGGCGCCGCCTTCGCAGCCCGCCATTGGCATCACGAACACGCGGGGCGGCGTGATGGTGGTGCCCATGGCACCGGGCGTCCATCGCATCGTCGTCAATGATCCGCTCCGCGAACAGGCACCGCTCCGCGAGCCCGTCACACTCGACGAACTGCGGGAGAGCGTCACGCGCATCGCTGGCACGGACTTCGGGATGAAGGAGCCCCGGTGGCTGTCGCGCTTCGGCAACGAGACGCGGCTCGCGGAGCGGTATCGCGACGGACGCGTGCTGCTCGCGGGGGATGCCGCGCACATCCATTTTCCGGCGGGAGGCCAGGGGCTCAACGTCGGCCTCCAGGACGCGATGAACCTGGGATGGAAGCTCGCGGCGGTGGCGAAGGACGGCGCGCCGGATGTGCTGCTGGACAGCTACGCGCTTGAGCGCCGGCCCGTGGGCGATGCGCTCCTGCGCAACACGCTCGCGCAGACCGCGCTCATTGGCGCCACGCAGGAAACCCTCGCCCTGCGCACGCTGATGAGCGACCTGCTGCGGGCACCGAAGCTCAACCGGGAGTTCGCTGATTCCATCAGCGCGCTCGACGTGGGCTACGCGGCGCTGGATGTCCCCTCGCCCCAGATGGACACACCGCTGCTGCCCGAATGGAGCGGACGCAGGCTGGGCGATCTGGCGCTCCGAAAGGATGACGGCACGGACCTGCCGCTCTACTCGGCGCTGCACCCGGGCCGGTGGTTGCTGCTGGGCCTGGGCGATGACTCACGTGCCCTGCCCCGCTGGAAACCGGGGTGGCCGTCGAACGTCACGCACCTGCGAGCACGCGCCCCCGCCGGGCGCGATGAACTCCAGAACGTGGGCGGGATGCTGGTGCGGCCCGACGGCCACGTGGGCTGGGCGTGGGCTGCCTGAGTCCCCAGAAACACGAAGGCCCGGGGCGTTCATCGCACCCGGGCCGCTCGTTCACATCGAACCGGCTCAGCCCAGGCGCAAAAGCTGCCGGGCCTGCTCGGGCGTCGCGGGCTCACGGCCGTGGGACCGGGCGCGCCTGACGGCCTCGGCCACCAGTTCGAAGTTGCCCTTCGCGAGCACGCCCTTGGACAGGTAGATGTTGTCCTCCAGGCCCACGCGCGCGTTACCGCCGCGCTTCGCGGCCTCGTCCACGAACGCAAGCTGCTGGCGCCCCACGCCCGCCACCGTCCAGGTGCAGCCCTCCGGCAGCGAGGCGATCATGAAGTCCAGCACCTCCGGCCGCGCCTGCAACGTGCCCGGTACGCCCAGCACGAAGTCGAAGTGCGCCGGCATCTCCACCAGGCCCTCCTTCGCCAGGTAGCGCGCCTCGTCGATCATCCCCACGTCGAAGCACTCCAGCTCCGGCCGCAGGCCAATCGCGCGGATGCGCTTCGCGATGTCGCGCACCAGCGGCCTCGGGTTCCAGAACACCTCTTCCCCGAAGTTCACCGTGCCCGTGGTCAGCGTGGCCATGTCCGGCCGGTCCGCGCCCGTGAGCGTCAGCGCGCCGCAGCGCTCGTCCACGTCCATGCCCACCGCGCCGCCCGTGGACGTCTGGATGAGCACGTCGGTGCGCTTGCGGATGGCCCGGATGGCAGCGCGGAACAGCTCCGCGTCCTGGGACGGCTTGCCGTCCGCCGTGCGCACGTGCAGGTGCACCATCGCGGCGCCGGCCTCACGGCACTTCACCGCGTCCTCCGCGATCTCCTCCGCGGTGATGGGCAGGTACGGCGTCTGCTCGCGCGTCGTCTCCGCGCCCACCATGGCCGCGGTGATCAGCATGGGCGTGCTCATTTCTGCCCCCGCTGCTTGTCCTTGGGAACGACGCACGTGCCCGTCGCGCGGCACACCACGACGGCCTCCGGCAGCACGTCCGCCGCGGAGTCGTTCACGTCCGGACGCGGACGGATGACCTTGCGCGCCTCGAAGCGCATCTTGCGCGACGTGTTGCCCACGCTGACGATCTCACCCTCCGCTTCGATGAAATCGCCTGCGTACACCGGCGCCAGGAACTCCACGGCGTCGTAGGCGCGGAACAGGCCCTCGTCCCCGTCGGAGCGGATGCACAGCTCCGTGGCCACGTCGCCGAACAGGCCGAGCATCCTCGCCCCATCCACCAGGTTGCCGCCGTAGTGCGCGTCATGGCTGCCCATGCGCAACCGCAGTACCGCCTTCACTCCAGTGCTCACGTGGGTTCCCCCTGGTAGTGGGAGTCCTGGGACTCCTTGCCCTCTTTCTTCAACACCGCGTGCACGATGTAGTTCGCCACGTCGGAGGGCTTCGTGCCCGCTCCGAAGCCCGCGTCGAAGCCCAGCTCCAGCGCCAGCTTGTGGTCCACGCGCGGCCCGCCCAGCAGGAGCAGCGTCTTGCCATGGATGCCCGCGGCCTTCGCCGCATCGATGAACTGGCGCGAGTTGTCCTTGTGCACGTCGCGCTGCGTGACGACCTGGGACACCAGGATGGCGTCCGCGTGCTTCGCCATGGAGCGTTTGATCAGGTCCTCGTTCGGCACCTGGCTGCCCAGGTTGAACGCCTCGAACCCGGGGTAGCGCTCCAGGCCGTAGTCGCCCGCGTAGCCCTTCATGTTCAGGATGGCGTCGATGCCCACCGTGTGCGTGTCCGTGCCGGTGCACGCACCGAAGACGACGATGCGGCGGCCCACCTTCTCCTTGATGAGCGCGTTGAGGTCGTTGAACCCCATCTTGCGCACCACCACTTCCGGCACGTCGATCTCCGCGTAGTCCAGCGACACGGCGGAGCGCGCGTAGACGACGAAGAACGTGTACTGGTCCGCCGCGCGTTCGGCGGCCGCCACCTTCACGTCGGTGAAGCCCATCTGCTTCGTGAACTGGGCGGCGGCCTCCTTCGCCTTCTCCGACAGCGGCACGGGCAGCGTGAACGACAACTGCACCATGCCGTCGTCGCGCCGGTCGCCGTAGGGGCGGATGATCTGCTTGCTCGGCTTCACCATCGGCTTACTTTCCCTTGGGCGGGGTGAACGTCACGCTGGTGCCCACCTTCTCGGCCACCGCGGCGAAACGGTCCTTCTTGCCCTGCTCCATGTAGAAGACCACCGACCACGTCGTCTTCCCGTTGCACCCCACGTACGTCACCGTGTCCACGTTGCCGCTGCCGTCCGGCGCCGCGTCCGTGTCCGACTTGAAGGCCGCCGGCTGACCGCCCACCTTCACCATCGTCCAGCTCGTGCCGCCGATGCTCGCGAGGATCTTCTGGCGGCAGACCTCCGCCTTCATGCCCGCGGTCTGCACCGTGCCCACGTCCACCAGGAAGTAGGCGTCACCCGAAGGCGCCAGGAACTTCTCCGAGCCCTCGGTGTTCGAGCGCGTCCACGCCGCCGGGGCCTTCAGCGACACGTTCTTCACCGACACGTTCGTCAGCGCATCCGCGGAACCGCCCGCGGCCAACATCACAGTCAGCAGGGTACTGGCGATCATGACGCCTCCAGCATTTCAAGGAACGGGTTGAAGTAATCCGGAGCCTTCGGCACCACGCCGTCCAGGCCCTTGCCACCGGTCTCTTCACGCTTGACGTCGCCGAAGCGGCCCTTGCCGATGGCGGCCACCATGCCCTCGGCATGGCATTCGCGCAGCAGTTGCTCCGCGTTGGCGAACACCTCTCGCGCCCGGTTGGCGATCTTCCCGTCCTCGCGGACGGTGAACTCCTCGTCGATGCCGCGCGCCGCGCGGTGGATGTACGACGCGGACTTGAGCGCCACGTACCGGTCCGCGAGCAGCGGCGTGTGCATGGCCTCCGTCATCATCCCCAACAACTGGATGCCCTGCCGCGTCCAGACGGCCACCAGGTCCGCCATCACGTCGTACGCGTGGCTGAAGAAGATGTCCGTCTCCTTGTGCTTGGTGGGCGGCATGTACTTGAGCGGCGCGTCCGGGAAGCAGCGGCGCACCAGCATCGCCTGCGACAGCTCCAGCAACAGCGTGTCGTCGCGATACGGATCGATCTCGTACGAGTGCCCGATGCCCAACTGCCAGTCCTTCAGGCCCGCGCGCTTGGCGAAGCACTCGTTGATGAACTGGCTGGCGATGACCGTGTGGGCCGCGTCGTACGCGTCCGCCGTGGTGATGTAGTTGTCCTCGCCGGTGTTGATGATGATGCCGGCCAGGGCGCAGATGCGGCGGCTGAAGTACTGGTCAATGAACGTGCGACGCATGTTGATGTCGCGGAACAGGATTCCGTACATCGCGTCGTTGAGCAGCATGTCCAGCCGCTCGTAGGCCGCGCAGAAGGCGATCTCCGACATGCACAGGCCGGAGGAGTAGTTGGTCAACTGGATGTAGCGCTTGAGCTTGCGGCTCTCGTCGTCCAGGGCCTCGCGCATCACGCGGAAGTTCTCCTGGGTGGCGTAGGTGCCGCCGTAGCCCTCCGTCGTCGCGCCGTGGGGCACGTAGTCCAAGAGCGACTGCGCCGTGGAGCGGATGACCGCGATGACGTCCGCGCCCGCCTGCGCCGCGGCCCGGGCCTGATCCACGTCGTCGTAGATGTTGCCGGTGGCGACGATGACGTACTTGTGCGGCGCGGGCGACATGGGGAACTGCTCGCGCAGCGCGTTGCGCTGGGCGATGCGCGCCTTCAGCTCCGCCATCGCCGCGCGGGCCTCCGAGCGCACCTCGTCGCGCAGGTTGGCCTCCATCTCCGGCGACAGCACGCCCATCTTGTCCGTGGGCAGCGCGGTGAGCCGCTCCACCGCTTCCAGCGGGCTCTTGGCCCCCAGTTGCAGCGCGCGGCCATACCAGTACGCGGCCCCCCGGTTGAGCACGCCCGCGGCCTTCAGCTTGTCCACCATGAGGTTGGCGAGCGGCACGCCGCGCGCCCCCGCCCCGGAGAGACCGAAGAAGCGCAGCACGGTGCGCTCGTTGGAGACAGTGGTGTTGTGTTGGATGAGGTCGAAGATCGGGTTGACGATCTCGTCCGCCAGCTTCCGCGCTTCAGCAATCCGCGCGTCGTCGATAAACGGGCCTGACATGCGCGCACCCTACCCGAGCAAGGCGCCGATGGGCTCAAGAACCCGGGCCCCCGCACACCCGGTATTGATGCCGCAGCGCGCCTCTTGAATGGCGAGAAGCAGCACGCCCACGCGCCAGATGACGGATCGCGTCAGCCCCATCCAGCGCCTGCCACTGCCCACACCGAATTTTCGGTGCTGGCTGGAACACCGCCTGGGCGGTGAAATGGCCTACCGAAATCCCGGTGGAAACACCGAAGGAGCGGTGAAGCCAGAAGACCCTACCCTCCAAGTATTTGAAATTCCTGGGTTCATCAGTGCGGCATGGGGCGTGCTTTGTCCAGAACTGTGTTCCCCGTCACCTCAGGAGTTCCCTTGAATCGTCGCTCCCTGCTGCTCGCGGTCCTGTTGTCTGGCACCCCTGCCCTGGCGGCCGGCAATCCTCCCGCCATCACCACCGACTCCGGCGCCCCGCTGGGGACGAACCAGAGCTCCAAGACGGCCGGTCCCCGGGGCGGCGTGCTCCTGGAGGACTTCGCCCTCATCGAGAAGCTGGCGCGCTTCGACCGTGAGCGCATCCCGGAGCGGGTGGTGCACGCGCGTGGCGTGGGCGCGTATGGCTCCTTCGAGAGCTACGGGGACTTCTCGCAACTGACGCGCGCGTCGGTGTTCTCCAAGAAGGGCAAGACGACGCCGATGTTCGTGCGCTTCTCCACGGTGATCCACCCCAGTGGTTCGCCGGAGACGCTGCGCGACCCGCGCGGCTTCGCGCTGAAGTTCTACACGGACGAGGGCAACTGGGACCTGGTCGGCAACAACCTGCCCATCTTCTTCATCCGCGACTCCATCAAGTTCCCGGACATGGTGCATTCGCTCAAGCCGTCGCCCATCACCAACCGGCAGGACCCGAACCGCTTCTTCGACTTCTTCAGCCACCAGCCTGAGTCCACGCACATGCTGACCCAGCTCTATTCGGACCTGGGCATCCCGGCGAACTACCGGCAGATGGACGGCAACGGCGTGCACGCCTTCAAGTTCGTCAACGCCAAGGGCGAGGTGAAGTACGTCAAGTTCAACTGGAAGTCGCAGCAGGGCGTGAAGGGCCTCACCGTGGAGGAGGCCACCAAGATCGGCGGCCAGGACTTCGGCCACGCGACGCAGGACCTCTACACGACCATCCAGCAGGGCAAGTTCCCCTCGTGGGAGCTGAGCGTGCAGGTGTTGGATCCGAAGGACCTGGACGGCTTCGCGTTTGATCCGCTGGATGCCACGAAGGAGTGGCCCAAGGACAAGCTGCCCCCGGTGAAGCTGGGCAAGTTCACGCTCAACAAGACGCCGGACAACTTCTTCGAGGAGACCGAGCAGTCCGCCTTCTCCCCGGGCGTGACGCCGCCGGGCATCGAGCCGTCCGAGGACCGCCTGCTCCAGGGCCGCCTCTTCTCCTACGCGGACACGCAGCGCTACCGCATTGGCGCCAACTACCTGCAGTTGGCCGTGAACCACGCGAAGTCGAACGTGAACAACAACAGCCAGGCCGGTGCGCTGAACGCGTCCAACACGAAGTCGGACGTGAACTACGAGCCCAGCATCACCAAGGAGACGCAGGACACGCCCGCGGCGCTGCTGTCCAACGCGCCCCTGACGGGCACCACGCAGCAGAAGGCCATCGACAAGACGGACAACTTCTCGCAGGCGGGCGCCTTCTACGCGGCGCTGGACGCGGGCGGCAAGGAGCGGCTCGTGAAGAACCTGGCGGGCGACCTGGGCCTCGTGCGTGACGCGAAGGTCAAGGCGCGCATGGTCGGCTTCTTCTTCACCGCCAACGCGGACTACGGCACGCGCCTGGCCAAGGCCGTGAACGTGAAGCTGGACGACGCGAAGGCCGCCATCGCCCCGCTCGCCGCGCGCTAGCCCGTCGGAGCGGTTCACCCTCCCCCGCCCCCGTTCATCAGGGGCGGGGGTTTCTTCCTGGAGCTGGAGACGCCCTCATGGTTCGCAAGCTGCTGCTCGGTTCGTTGGGATTGCTGGTGTTGGTGGGTGTGCTGCTGACCGCCGCGTGGCTGTCGCTGCGTGCGCCCGCGCCCCAGGGGCGGCTGCTCGCCACCAGCGATGCGGAGCGCTACCTGCTCGCCGCTTCGCGCGAGGGCGAAACCGACATCGTCACCGGGCTCGTGAAGGCCGGCACGCCGGTGGAGGCCCGTGACGCCCGGGGCTTCTCCCCCCTCATCCTCGCCGCCTACCACGGCCATACGGAGACGGTGAAGGCGCTGCTCGCCGCCGGGGCCGACGCGTGCGCGGGCGACAACCGGGGCAACACCGCCCTCATGGGTGCGGCGTTCAAGGGCTACGCGGACGTCGTGAAGATCCTCAACGCGCAGCCCTGTGCGGTGGACCAGACCAACCGACTGGGTCAGACGGCGCTGATGTTCGCCGTGCTTTTCGGCCGGGACGAGGTCGCCGACCAGCTCCGCCACCAGGGCGCCTCCCCCGCCGTGCGCGATGCCAGTGGCCGCTCCGCGGAGGACTGGGCCCGCACCCAGGCGCCTGTCGCCCCTGTAGCGCCTGCCCTCCCCAATGAGGCCCCGACCGCCCGGGTGCGCTGACGCCTGACGCCCATACGCGGGGTCATGCCTGCCGGCCGCCCCTCGCACCAGCCGTCCTTGCCAGGCGCACTTCCCATCGCCGCACGTTTCGTGATTCCCTGCGGGAATGGGATTAGTCGGGTTAATACACGTTTTACTGGCCATACAAAAATACCGTAATTTTCCACTTAGACTTGACTCGCACCGGGGGTCCGGCCGCATAACATCCCAATCCTTTTCAGGAGCGCTGGGATGACAGGCCTTCGGACAAAACCAGTTCAAGGGTGGGTGGTTTTGGCCCTCGCGGTGCTGGTGGGTGGCTGTGACTTCGGTGGGCGCAAGGTGCCAGAGGTTCCGCCCGCGCCCCCTGAGGCTCCGCAACAGGTCATCGCGCAGCCGGGAGATGCCGCCGCGCTGGTGACGTGGTCGGTGCCCCCGAGCGATGGCGGCAGCGCGCTGCTGTTCTACGTGGTGCGCTGCGTGCCCGAGTGCGGTGGCGCGCTGGTGAAGGTGCCCGACACGCAGGCCACCATCCTGGGGCTGAACAACGGCATCACCTATGTCTTCAAGGTCGCGGCGGTGAACGCGATGGGCGAGGGCCAGGCCTCCGTGGAGACCGACCTCGTGACGCCGCTGGCGGGCATGACCATCCCGAACCCCACGGTGCCAGGACAGCCGCGCTCGGTGGTTCCGACGGCGGGCAACGGGCAGGCGTACGTGAGCTGGCTGGTGCCGGCGAGCTTCGGCGGCCGGCCGCTGTCGTACTTCAAGGTCACCGCGGAGCCCGGGGGCGTCACGAAGTCGGTGGCGGCGCCGGCGTCGGGAGTGCTCATCGAGGGGTTGGACAACGGCACCGCGTACACCTTCACCGTGAGCACCGCCAATGAGCTGGGCGAGGGTCCCTCCGTGAGCACGAAGATGCCGGTGACGCCGCGTCCTGGCGGGGCGCCGGCGAACTGGGTGATGGGCTACTGGGTGGGCTACCAGCGCGACCTGTACCCGGTGGACGCGGTGGACATGTCCCTGCTCACGCATGTGGTGGTGGGCCGCATCCGCCCGCGCATCGACGGCACGCTCTACACGGACTTCGACGTCTCCGCGCTCGAAGGCCCCCTGCTCGCGAAGGCGCTGGCGCAGCGGGCGCACAAGGCCGGCAAGAAGGCGCTGCTGATGCTGGGCGGCATGGGCGAGTACGACGGCTTCAAGGCCGCGACGGAGACGGTGGCGAAGCGCCGCAACTTCGTGGCGAACATCATCAAGGTCATGCACGAGCTGGAGTTCGACGGCATCGACGTGGACTGGGAGCCCATCCTCCTGCCCCAGGACGGCCCGCCCCTGCTGGCGTTGCTGGACGAGCTGCGCGCCGCGGACGAGAAGATCATCATCACGGTGCCCGTGGGCTGGGTGAACTCCAACTTCGCGATGGGCAAGATGGATGTGGACTTCCACAAGGAGCTGGCGGCCCGCGTCGATCAGATGAACGTGATGGCCTACAAGATGAGCGGGCACTGGGGGCAGTGGGAGAGCTGGCATTCCAGCGCGCTGTTCGGCGAGACCCACAACCACCCCAGTTCCGTCGCCAGCTCCGTGAAGGCCTTCCTGGATGCGGGCGTCCCAGCGCAGCGCCTGGGCGTGGGCATCGGCTTCTTCGGCACCTGCTGGAAGGGCGTGACGGAGCCGCGCACACCCCTGGACGGACGGGACGACATCGCGGAGGAGCAGAGCGACAACGCGATGAGCTACGCCAACATCCAGACGCTCTACTACAAGCCGGAAGCCTACCGCTGGGACGACAGAGCGAAGGTGCCCTACCTCGCCTTCCCCACCGCGTTCGGCCCCCAGGCGTGCAACTACATCTCCTACGAGGACATCCCTTCCGTCTCGGAGAAGGGACGCTGGGCGCGGGAGCTGGGCCTGGGCGGCGGCATCATCTGGACCCTCAACCAGGGGCACATGCGCGAACAGCCGCCAGGTCAGAAGGATCCGCTCCTCAAGGCCGTGCACACGGCCTTCCTGAAGCCCTAGACGTAGCGCGCTTCGAACAGTTGTCGCAGGGACGGTTCGGTGCGCAGCAGGTCCAGCGTGAGGGCCGCGTGGCCAGGGACGTAGCCATTGCCCACGAGCATGGTGACGTCCTTGCCCACGCCCTCCGCGCCCAGGGCCGCCGTGGTGAAGCTGGTGGCCATGGAGAAGAAGATGACCGTGCCGCCGTCCTTCACGGACAACAGCGACGCCATCTCCGTGTTGCCCACGCTGGCGCAGTTCACCACCAGGTCGCAGAGCGGACCGCCCGTCGCCTTCTGCACCGCCTCCATCACGTCCACGCCCTGGGTGGCGTCCACCTTCAGCGCCTCGTCACACAGGCCGATGGCGGACAGCGCATCCAGCGCCTTCTGGGAGATGTCCAGCGCCAGCAGCTTGCCCCGGCTCTCCAGGCTGCGGCGGGCCTGCGCCAGGCACAGCGCGCCGCTCTTGCCCGCCCCCAGCACCGCCACCGTCATGCCTGGGCGCACGTAGCGCGCCACCAGCGCGGGCGCGCCGCACACGTCCAGCGCCGCGAGCGCCAACGTGTCCGGCATGTCCTCTGGCAGCTTCGCGTAGATGCCGCTCGCGAAGATGAGCGCGTGGCCCCGGATGTCCACCCGGTCGATGTCCACGTGCACCGCCTTCACCTCTTCGATGACGAGCGGCGTGAGCGTCAGGCTCACCAGCGTGGCGATGCGGTCGCCCTGCTTGAGCACGCCGTTGGCGGGGTGCTTCGCTCCCAGCTCCTTCACCCGGCCAATGAGCATGCCGCCCGAGCCGGTGACGGGGTTCTGCATCTTGCCGCGCTCCAGCACGATGTCCTGGATGCGCTGGGCGATGCGGCCGGGGTCGCCGCCCACGTCGTCTTTGATCTGCTTGAACGACGCGGCGTCGATGTTGAGGCTCTCCACGTCGATGAGCATCTCCGCCTCGCGACACGGCAGCGAGGGGTCCAGCTTGCGGGCGCGCTGCGGCAGCACACCCTTCTCACCCACGACGCGCGACAACCCGTACGAATCAGTGCCCATGGCGTTTCCCCGTCAGTCCTGCGTCAGGCGCGGCACCAGCACCGCCAGCGAACGCTCGAAGCGGTACGACACGCCCGAGTGCCCATCCTCGAACTCCTCGTGCGTCACGTCCACGCCCGCGGCCTTCAGATCGTCCGCCACCATGCGCGTGCCCCAGCGCAGGTTGAACTCGTCGCGCGTGCCGCAGTCCAGGAACACGCCCTTGAGCTTGCGGAAGGAGTCCAGGAACTTGGGCACGAAGCGCACCGGGTCATGCACCAGCCACCGGTTCCACACGTCCAGCCGCAGCTTCGCGTTCTGCTGATCGAAGGGCAGCTCCAGGTTGAGCGGCTCGCCCTTCTTCGGCGAGTACGCCGCCGCCATGGCCAGGATGTTGATGACCGGGAAGTCGTCCCCGCGCATCTTGGTTTCCCGGGCGCGCAGCCGCATCTCCGTGGCCCACGCCTCGACGCCGCCGGACTTGAGCAGCGCGGTGGCCGCCTTGGGCAGGTCCGGCATGTAGCAATATTCGAAGTACGAATCCGGTGCGTGCGCGCCCACCAGGGAGAACAGCTCCGGGTGGTAGCGGCCCATCACCAGCGCGCCGTAGCCGCCGGAGCTGTGGCCCACCACCGCGCGCGACGCGGCCTTGGGCAGCGTGCGCCAGGTCTTGTCCACGAACCCGACGATGTCCTTGGCTAGGTAGTCGCGGTAGCGGCCGATGGCGTCGCTGTTCACCCACTGGCTGCCGCCCAGCTTCGTCCAGGCATCCGGGAAGACGGCGATGACGGGCGGGATGGTGCCCTGTTCGATGAGGGCGTCCAGGCGGTCCGGCACGGATGGGGCGAAGCCGGACACGTTCGTCCAGGAGCCTCCGCTCGAACTGAACGCGTGCAGGAAGTAGACGACCGGGTAGCGCTGCGTGCCCTCGGCGTAGCCCGGCGGCAGGTACACGGTGAGCCGGCGTCGGGCCGGATCCCCCAGCGGATTGTTCTCCAGCGCGGGCGACTGCACTTCGCGCGTCTCGAGCACTCCCTTCATCCCTGCACCCCTTTTTCGCGGTGCTCCGCGCGCATCACGCGCTGGAGCCCGGTGGCTTGGCGAACAGCTTCATCACCTGTTGGAGATCCGCCCACGCATTGCGCTTCTCCGCGTTGTTGCGCAGCAGGTACGCGGGGTGGAAGGTGGGCATGAGCGGGATGCCCTCGTATTCACGCCACGCGCCGCGCATGCGGGTGATGGCGGTCGTGTCGCGCAAGAGCGTCTGCGCCGCGAACTTGCCCAGCGCGACGATGGCCTTGGGCTGGATGGCCAGCAACTGCGAGCGCAGGAACGGTTCGCACGCGGCGATCTCGTCCGGCTCCGGGTTGCGGTTGCCCGGCGGGCGGCACTTCACGACGTTGCAGATGTAGACGTCGTTCCGGGTGAAGCCCATCGCGGCGATCATCTTCGTGAGCAGGTCGCCCGCGGCCCCCACGAAGGGCACGCCCTGGAGGTCCTCGTTCTCACCCGGGCCTTCACCCACGAATACCAGGTCCGCGCGCGGGTTGCCGGAGCCGAACACGATGTTCTTGCGGCCCGTGCACAGCTTGCAACGCCGGCAGTCGCCCAGCTCGCGGCGGACCTGATCCAACGTGGGCCGCTCGCCTTCCACCACCCCCGGCAGCGCGCCACTGTAGCGGGGCGTCGCCCGGGGCACGTCCACAAGCAACCCGGCGGACGGCGCTGCCACGGCTCGCGGAGCAGGAGCAGCCACGGGCGGGGGCGCGGTGACGGGCGCACG
>NZ_RAVZ01000276.1 GCF_003611635.1 Corallococcus terminator
CACCGTCAGCGAAGGGCTGCCCCGCGCGGCGAACGGTGGCCTGTCGGGGCGTCCTGCCGTGGCGGTGCCCCACGTGGGCGGGCTGTTCCGGGTGGGGGACTGGGTGGGCGCGGAAGGGATGCTCGCGGACGCGTCCCTGGCGAGCGCCGAGGTGGTGGAGCACGCCCTGCTGAAGGGCTCGGCGGTGCCCCGGCGCCGCGCGGTGGGGGCTTAAGCCACATGGATGCGAGGGCGCGAACGGCACTGGCGGAGGCGGCCCGCGAGCACGAGCGCTTCCTCTGGGGGCTCTGCTACCGGATGACGGGCGTGGCGGCGGACGCGGACGACCTGGTGCAGGAGGTGTACGCGCGCGCCCTTTCGACCCCACCGGAGCGGCTGGACACGTTGCGCCCGTGGCTCACGCGGGTGGCGGTGAACCTGTCGAGGGACCACCTGCGGCGCCGTCGCCGCGAGGGCTACGTCGGACCGTGGCTGCCGTCGCTGGTGGACACGGGGGACGAAGAGGTGCCGCCCTCGGCGGAGGCGCGGCTTCCCGGCGGAGGCTCGACGGAAGGGCGCTACGAATTGCTGGAGAGTGTCTCCTTCGCCTTCCTGCTGGCGCTGGAGGCGCTGTCGCCGAAGCAGCGGGCGGTGCTGCTGCTGCGCGACGTCTTCGACTACTCGGTGCGCGAGGTGGCCGAAGCGCTGGGCATGAGCGAGGTGAACGTGAAGGTGGTGCACCACCGCGCGCGGACGGCGATGGCCGCATATGACCAGTCGCGCTGCGTGCCCACCCGGGAACTCCAGGAGCGCACCCGGGCCGCGCTGGAGGGCTTCCTGGGGGCGCTGCTGTCCGGGGATGTGGCGGCGGCGGAGGCCCTGCTCGCCACGGATGCCCGGGCGCTGACGGACGGTGGCGGCGTGGTGCGGGCGGCGCACGTCCCGCTGCTCGGAGCCCAGCGCGTGCTCGTCTTCTTCCGCCGACTGCTGGAGATGCGCGGCGCGCCGAGGGCGGTGGAGGTGCGGATGCTCAACGGTCTGCCCGCGGTGGTGGCGGTGTTCGAAAAGGCGAAGGACCCGCTGGTCGCCGTGAACACCGTGATTCGGGTGGATGTGGATGCGAGCGGCCGGATTCGCGAGCTGCACTCGGTGCTGGCGGACCGGAAGCTCGCAGGCCTGCGCATGCCGGAGGAGGCCTGAGCACAAGGGGGCGGTCCTGGCGCGCAGGGTGCATTCGTCAGCGGGGGGCGTTGCGGCGGGCTGCGGACTCTTGCAGCCCAAACAGGCGGCAGGAGGGCCCGACACCCGAAGAGGCCGTGAGCCGCTGACACGTCAACGGACGCGTCAGTGTGAGCGCGCCCCGAACGCTGACGTGCCACGCGCGCCTGCGTGGCACGCCGCTCTCCCGGCACCTGGATGGCGTGGTTGTTGCTCATGGAGGCTTCGCGCCGCTTTGGCGACACCTGAAAGAGACCCGCCTCCATGGGACGACCCTCGAAGTTCGCGAACCTCGTAGCACTGTGTCTTGGATTGATGGTCTTCACGGCCGGCGCCCGGGCGGAAGCCCAGTCCCTGCCCGCCGTCGCGCAGGTTCCGCCCGCCCCGCCGCCCGCGCTCCCTGCGGGCACGAAGGTGACCTGTACGCAGGGACCCGGAACGGGGGCCGCGTCCGCCACCTGTCCCGTGCTCAAGTTCGATGGCCTGACGTACTGGGCGCTCAGCTACACGGACAACCGCGTCGCCATGGCCATCGTCGCGTATGACGCCACGGGCAAGGTCGTGGCGCAGTGGGAGAAGCCGGGCTCCCGCTATGTGTACGCCATCCTGATCAACCCCTCCGCCAAGACGGTGTCGTTCGCGGGCCAGTCGGACGCGAAGATCACCATGACCTGGGACGAACTGGCGGCCCCGCCCGTGGTCGTCCAGGTCCCGCCGAGCCCCACGCCGGCCATCCCCGCGGGGATGAAGGTGACGTGCACGCAGGGCCCCGGCACGGGTGCCCCGGCCGCCACCTGCCCGGTCATCAAGTGGAAGGGCTACACGTTCTGGGCCTTCAGCTACACGGACAACCGCGTCGCCATGGGCATCGTCGCGTACGACGCGGCGGGCAAGGTCGTGGCGCAGTGGGAGAAGCCGGGCTCCCGGTATGTGTATGCCATCACCGTGAACGCCACGGACAAGACGGTGACGTTCGCGGGCCAGTCGGACGCGAAGATCGTCATGAAGTGGAGCGACCTGCTGCCTCCTGTCGCTCCTCCGGCGCCGCAGTGGGTGCTCCAGCCGGCGCCGCTGGGTGCGACGCTCAAGCAGATCTCCGTGGGCAGCGCCAACGCCATCTGGGGCCTGGATACGGCGGGCTTCAACTGGAAGTGGATCGGCGGCGGCTGGCAGCGGATGGGCGGCACGGTGAGCAACATCTCCACCGCCTCCGACGGGACGCTGTGGGCCACCAATCCCCCGGATTCGCTGCGCGTGCTGAAGTGGGATGCCACCGGCAACAAGTGGACCTGGAACATCCCCACGGGCATGAAGCAGGTCACCGCCGTCAACGCGAACACGGCCTGGGGCCTGGACAACGGCGGCTCGCTGTTCCAGTGGACCGGCTCCGCCTGGGAGAAGAAGGGCTGCTGCGTCAGCCAGCTCTCCGTCGGCTCGGACGGCGAGCTGTGGGCCACCAATCCCCCGGACTCCAACCGCGTCCTGCGCTGGGACGGCGCGAAGTGGACCTGGAACATCCCCGCGGGAATGACCTTCGTGTCCGTGGGCAGCGCGAAGAACATCTGGGCGCTCAATGCCACGGATCAGATCTTCCAGTGGACCGGCACGGCCTGGAAGCAGGTGCCCGGAGCGCTGCGGAACATCTCCGCCGCGGGCGACGGCTCCGTGTGGGGCCTCAACTCCCAGGGCATGGTCTACAAGTGGCAGTAGCGGACGCGTGAGGGCCGGCCGCGCCCCCTGAAGGCTGTCTTCAGGGGGCCTGGACGTCGACGATCTCGACGTTGCGGAAGTCCTCGCAGGGCTTCTTGAAGCCAAGCACATACTTCAGCGAGCGCACCTCCAGCAGCAGCTTGGCCCACAGACGGCGGGGCAGGCTGGGGCGCAGGGCCAGGGGAAGCGCCGCGGTGACCTCGCTGAAGTCCAGGTAGTGCGTCGCCGTGAGGCCCATGCCTTCGAAGTCGTGTTCGAGCCCCCGCGTGAGCTGGCGCAGCTCCGGGGTGAGCCCCTGCTGCACCGTGTCCGTCATCAGGACGTATTCCTTCACGGGCACGTCGTTCTTGAGCATCCGGTGCACGAGGATGACGTCCACGCCCGCGAGCTCGGTGAGGTGCTTCACCCGCTGGAAGGCGACCTCTCCGGCATGCGCCACGAACTTGAGCGTCAGGGCGTTGACCTGCATGCAGCCGTCGCACTTGCACATGCGGTCGATGATGAGCCGCTCGCGTCGGGCGAGGAACGCGCGACGGATGTCCGACACCTGCTGGGCGATGGCCGTGGTGTCGTCCCCCACGGCATAGAAGAAGGCCGCGTCCCCCTCCAGCTTCGCGAGCTTGAAGCGGCCGGAGGCGTCGATGAGGGCCTCCAGCAACTGCGCCACCGTGTCCTGCGCGTGCGCGAGGCTGAAGCGGTGGTGCTTCATGAAGCGGGTGTACCCGCCGATGTCCGCGATGAGCAGCAGAGCCTTCTCGATGGCCATGAAGTCCTCTCTTCCGTTCAACGCTTGAGTCGTGCCGCGATGCCGTCGAGCACGCAGTCCAGGCCCTTGTCGAAGACGACCTCGAAGGCGGGGTGGGTGGCGTCCTGGAACACCCTGGCGAGCGTCGGGAAGCGGCCGGTGGCGATCATCCGGCGGATGTACGGCTCCGTGGCGTTCTGCCACTGCGTCTTGTTCATCCCACTGTCGAGCGTGGCGCGCTGTTCGCTGGCCTCGTTCCGCAGGGCGCCGACCACGTAGGCGTTGACGGTGCCGACCGCCTGCATGACCGCGTCGATGTCCTCTCCGAAGCCCGGGGTGTCGCTCAGCGAGGCGAGTGAGGCCTCCAGGTGCGCCAGCGCGTTGGGGCCCAGGTGGGGACGGCCCACCATCAGGTCGATGAGCCACGGGTGCTTCGCGGCGGCCTGTCGGGTGCGGTGGGCCATGCTCCGGAGCGCCTCGCGCCACGCGCCGCGAATCGGCCCCTCGGACACCATCTCCCCGTACACCGCGTCCACCATCAGCTCCAACAGCTCCTCCTTGGTGGACAGGTAGCCGTACAGCCGCATGGGCCCCGCATCGAGCGCGGCCGCGACCTTGCGCAGGGACACCGACGCGAGCCCCTCCGCGTCCGCCAGCTCCAGCGCGGCCCCGACGATGCGCTCCCGGCTCAGCGGTCCGGGCGCGGGGCGGCTGGAGGGCTCTGGACGCTCCCAGACGAGGGCGGAATCCGACACGCGCGGCTTCTGGGTCATCCCGGCCGTCTTGCCCCATCGAACCTGCATTGACAACGGACCGACCATTTATACACTGTATCTATCGATACGGTGTATAAAAGGGTGGCTCCAAGATGGATTCGACTCCGGTGTTGGTGGTGGGCGGCGGCCTGGTGGGCCTGTCCGCTTCGATGTTCCTGGCGTGGCGGGGCGTGCCGACGGTGCTCGTCGAGCGGCATCCGGGCAGCTCGCCGCATCCCCGGGCGATTGGCTACACGCCGAGGACGATGGAGCTCTTCCGGGCGGTCGGGCTGGGCTCGCGCATCCCCCAGAGTCCCCCCGGCTTCCGGCTGCGTCGGGCCCGGGTCGAAAGCCTCGCAGGGACGTGGTTCGAGGAGTCCTCATGGACGCCGGAGAATCCCCACACGCCCGCCATCGAATACTCGCCGTGCACGGGGACGGCGCTGGCCCAGGACCGCCTGGAGCCCCTGCTTCGGGAGCGGGCGGTGGAGCTTGGCGCCGACATCCGGCTCGGGACCGAGCTGGTCCGGTTCGAACAGGATGCGGAAGGGGTGACCGCGTGGCTGCGTGAGCGCGGGGGACGGGAGTACACGCTGCGCGCGGCCTATCTCGTCGCCGCGGATGGGCACCGCAGTCCGGTCCGCGAGGCCCTGGGGATTGGCCGTGATGGCCGGGGCCACATGCGCACGGTGCGCAGCGTCCTGTTCCGGGCTCCGTTGGAGGCGTACCTCCAGGCGGGCGTGACGCAGTTCCAGATCGAGCAGCCGGGGTTCAGCGCGTTCCTCACCACCTACGGCGACGGTCGCTGGGTGCTCATCTTCTCGGATGACGAGGAGCGCGACGAAGACACCTTGAGGGCGTTGGTGCGCCGGGCGGTGGGCCGGTCCGACCTGGAGGTGGAGCTCATCACCACGGGCCGTTGGGAGCTGAGCGCGCTCATCGCGGACCGCTTCGCGGCCGGCAGGGTGTTCCTGGCCGGAGATGCCGCGCACACCCTTCCGCCCAGCCGGGGTGGCTACGGCGCGAACACCGGCATCGAGGACGTCCACAACCTCGCGTGGAAGCTGGCGTCGGTCCTCTCCGGTGCGTCAGCGCCAGCCCTGCTCGACACCTACGACGCCGAACGCCGGCCCATCGCGTGGCTCCGGCACCAGCAGATCTTCGCCCGGAACGACTACAAGGCGGAGGCGGGTGGGACCGCCGGGGACGCGCGGATCCTCGACGATGACGCGATGGAGTTCGGGCAGTTGTACCGCTCAACGGCGGTGCTCGACGCCAGCGACTCGCTCCCGCCCGCGGCGAGGCCGGAGCAGTGGGCGGGGCAACCCGGAACACGCGCGCCGCATGCGTGGGTGGCCGACGGCGACGCGAGGCGCTCCACGCTCGATCTACTCCAGCGAGGCTGGGTGCTGTTCGCCGGGGACGCCCGGTGGTGCTCCGCCGTGGAGCAGGCCGGAAGGCCGCCGGGCCTCGGACTCCAGTGCCTTCGCATTGGCGTCGACGTGCGGACGGCGGATGCGGAGACATTCCGCGAGGCGCTGGGCCTGGGGAAGGAGGGGGCTTCGTTGATCCGCCCGGATGGCTATGTGGCCTGGCGCTCGCTCGACCTGCCGGCGGAGCCCCACCGCGTGCTCACCGACGCCCTGCGGCGGGTGGCGTCCGCGCCGTAGCCAGCGCCTCCATCCACGCTTTGCATTTCTGGAAAGCTGCTTGCCGCCGATGCCCGTTCTCGGGATGCGCACCGGCCGCCATGCTTGCGCCATGAACACTTTTGATTTCGCGGGCAAGACGGTGTTGGTCACGGGCGCCTCCATGGGCATCGGCGAGGTCTTCGCCCGGGAACTGTCACGGCGCGGGGCGACGTTGCTCCTGGTGGCCCGGAGCGAAGCCCGGCTCAAGGCGCTCAGCGAGGAATTGGGCAACGCCCATGTCCTCACCGCCGACCTCACGGCACCCGGCGCGGCCCAGCGCCTCTTCGACGCTGTCACCGCGAGGGGACTGGAAGTCGACGTTCTCATCAACAACGCCGGCTTCGGCATCCACGGCCGTTTCGGCGACCTCTCCTTGGCCGAGCAGCGCGAGGAGATCGACCTCAACGTCGTGGCGCTCTATGAACTGACCCATCTCTTTCTGCCCATGATCGAGCGGCGTCAGGGCGGCGTCATCCAGGTGTGCTCCGTCGCTGGCTACCAGCCGATTCCGTACATGGCCGTCTATGGCGCGACGAAGGCGTTCGTCCTGTCCTTCAGCGAAGCGCTCTGGGCGGAGTACCGCCCGCGCGGCGTCCGCGTGCTCTGCCTGTCCCCGGGCGCGACCGAAACGGCCTTCTTCGCGCGCTCGGGCCCTGGCGCGGATCCCGGCAGGAAGGCGCGCCCCGAGGACGTGGTCCAGTTGGGACTCGCGGCCTTCATCGCGGGGCGCGCCTCCGTCGTGCACGGCGGCGCCAACAAGCTCATGACCTTCGCCTCCCGCTTCTTTGGTCGTGAGTTCGTCGCGAAGGCCGGAGAGCGGATGACGCGGCCGAAGGCGCCCGCGCTCCTTCCTCCCGCCACGGGAGCTCGCTGACACCGCGCTCCCGTCTGTTTCCAGCAACGGGCAGCCGCGACTAACGTTGTGCACGAATGGAAAACAAGCTTCCAGCCTGGGATGACCTCCGCGTGCTCCTCGAAGTGCACCGCCGAGGCAGCTTTCTCGCCGCGGGACACCACCTGGGCATGTCGACCTCCACGGTGGCGCGCCGGATTGGCGCCATCGAAAAGGACCTGGGGTGCTCGCTGGTGCATCGCACGTCCCAGGGGGCGTGGCTCGAAAGGGAGGCATTGGAGCTGGTCGGGCTCGCGGAGGGCTTCGAGCAATCACTCGCGGCACGCCGGCGCGACCGGGGCGGAGGCTCTCCCTATGCGGGCGTGGTGCGGGTCTCCCTTCCCGATGGCTTCATGCCGGCCGCGGCCGAAGCGGCGGCGCGCTTCCGGCGGCTCCACCCCGAAACCCTCATCGAGGCGGTGTCGGAGTCGCGCTTCGTGGACCTGGCTTCCCGCGAAGCGGACATCGGGATACGGGGCGGCCGGTCCTCGTCGCCCGCGTTGATCGACAAGCCGCTCGGCGAAATCGTGACCGGGCTCTACGCGAGCGAGGACTATCTCTCACGTTGCCTGCCTTCGGGCTTCCTGGGCGCCAGGGACTACGGCCCGCAGGACTTCCTCATCGAGGATGGGGTCCCCCACCGGCAAAGCCCCACGCAGTGGCTCTTGCAGAGAGGGGCCGTGCGCTTCCCCTTCCGCTCGAACTCGATGGAGGCACGCCTGGAGGCGGCGAAGCGCGGCATGGGGCTCGTCTTCCTCGCGGTCGGCGCGGGAAAGGACCACCCGCGTCTGGTCCGGGTGGGCCTGGAGACGCCGTTTCCGACGTTCCGCTTCTACCTCTCAATGCACAAGGAATTGCGAAGGACACCCAGGATTCGCGGCGTCGCGGCCTCCATCGAGGAGGTGTTCGCGGAGTACATGGCCGCGCAGGCCGAGTCAGAAGCCTTGTTCCGGCCGAAGCGAATCAAAGCGCGTTGATGTGCCATTCCCGCGCGCCTCCCGAAAAAGAAAGTCATTTTGCGTAGACCTTCTGGGACTCCCGTTCGTTGACGGTGGGGCCGAATTCCCCCCAACAAGGAACGCAAGCGATGCTGAAGAAGAGGTCCTTTCCCTGGATGCTGCTGTTGAGTGGCCTGCCTTTGCTCTCCGCCTGCGATCGTGAGCCCAGACCCGTGGAGGTCATTGCCTCGCACGGACCCGGGGAGCTGGCGCTGCTCATCGAGCGGGAGGGTGGCGCGGGTCCCTACGTGGAGGGTACGCCGGAGCGCTTCCGCATCGTCGCCTCGGGAGAGGCCTTCAAGTCGGTGCGCTGGAGCACCAACGCCGGGGTCCTCGCGTCCGACGTGGAGCAGGTCACCTGGACGCTGCCTCCAGCGGGAACGGCGTCCCTGTCCGTCTCCGTGGAGACGGAGTCCGGGAAGACGGCGGAGGGGTCGTTCCACTTCAGCGTGGTGGCGCCTGCGCTCGCCACCAGCACGGTGATCGACTCGGGGCCGGACGTCACGGGTAGCACCTGCAAGCTCGCGTTCGACGACGCGGGCAAGGGACACGCCGTCTACACGAACGACACCCACAAGACCCTCTGGTACGCGAGCTGGGATGGCACGACGTGGACGACGGAGCAGATTGACGGTCCCGGCTTCAACACCGGGGGCATGTTCATCACGCAGCCCGTGCTGACGCTCGACGCGGCGACGGGCACGCCGCACGTCGGCTATCTCAAGAGCACCGGTCCTGTCTCGGTCGCCACGTTCCGCATCGGATACGCCGCGCGCGTCAATGGTGCATGGATTCGCGAGAGCGCGGAAGTCGCGCCGACGACCAAGATGGGAATCGCGCTCAACCCCGCGCAGGGCAATCAGCCGGTCATTGTCTCCACCAGCGGCACCCTCGGGACCATCCGGGTCTCGACCCGGACGGGGGCCAACACCTGGGCCAGCTCGCTGCTGCCTCTCACCACGTCCCACCTCACGGGAGAGCCGGTCTTCGATGCGACCGGGGCGCTGTATCTCCTGACCAACCAATTCGCCAGCGGCGTCTGGGGCAACTACCTGCGGGTCATCCGGGGCTCGGTCATCGACTCCTTCAAGGTGAAGGATGGCGGCTCCTCCGGTGCCTGGAACTCGCTCGTCTGGGGACAGGGTCAGCACCTCCTCTCGATGGCCAGCGGCATCAGTGATGGCGAACGGGTCGCCATCGAGGACATCACGGTGGGCACGCCCCTGTCGGCCAGCACCGTGAGCCCCTCCCCGGTCGACTACAGGTACCAGGCCTCGGACCTGGCGTATGGCGGGGGCAAGCCGGTCGCCGTCCTGCGCAACGGGACGGCGATGGAACTCACCACGCCGGATGCGCAGGGGTTCTGGACGTATACGCAACTGGGCACCGTGGATGAGGCCACGCGCCCGAGCGTGGCCATCCGTCCCACGGATGGCACGCCGCACGTCTGCTACCAGCGGGACGGCAAGGTGAGCTTCCAGTAGCCTTCCGTTCGCGGCTGCCAGCCTCGTCATCGGGGCTGGCATCTGCCTGCGCAGGAAAGGCGTTTTCATGGCCGCGGCAATCCTCGAAGCCCGCTGTGTCGCTCCCTTCACCGTCCGGGTCCGCTTCAGCGATGGGATGGACGGCGAGGCGAGCCTCAAGCCCTGCCTCTTCGAGTGGGAGCCCGCTCGCGTCCCGGACCTCTCCGTGGAAACCCGCGACTGGCTGCGCGTGCCGGAGAACTTCCAGACCGTCCGCGTGGATCCCGAAACGGGCACGCTCGCCTGGGCAGACGCGCGCCCGTTCAGCGCCTCGCTGGTGTACTGGCGCGTGGAGCGATACCGGGTGAAGGCGACCGTCCGCCTGAAGGACGGGGCCGTCCTCTCCTCGGAGTTGCTCGGGGGACGGGGTGAGGTCTGGTCGAACGGGCTCACCGTCGGGCGGGCCCGCGCCAACACCGTCGTCGTGGATCAGGAAGGGGTTGCGCCCGTCCATGCCCGGGTGACGGTCGGCGGCGGTCACCACCCCTGCTACTTCATCGAGGTGGTGGAGGGCACCGTCACCGCGGGAGGAACATCCGCGTCAGTGCCCGGCGAACGCCTGCGGGTCCCAGCCCGCCAGCCGCTCCTGCTGGAGCTGGGACCTTGCGTCGTGGAGATCGAATGAGCCTTTGAGGCTCAGGGCGCGCGGAGGCTGAGCGCCCCCAGATAGTCGGCCTTGCCCAGGTTCACGCCGTTGTGGCGCAGCAGCGCGTACACGTGGGTGATGTGGAAGAAGAAGTTCGGGACCGCGTGCTCGAGGAAGTAATTCGCACCGGTCATCGTCTTTCCCTCCCAGCGGGGCTGGGTGATGGAACGCTCGGCGGCCCCTTCGAAGTCGCGGGCGGAGAACCCGTCGAGGTAGGCAATCACCGACTTGATGCGGGCGCTGAGCTGCTCGAGCGTCTGCTCGGTGTCGGGGTGCGAAGGGGCTTCCTTGCCGGTCAACCTGGACGCCGCGAGCTTCGCGGAGTCACAGGCGATCTGCACCTGACGCGAGAACGGAAGCTGGTCGGGCGCGAGCCGGAACCCGAGGAAGATGTTCGGGTCGAAGGACTTCGTCTTGGCGAAGGTCGCGGCCGTCTCCAGCCACTTCTCCATCTGCCCGAGCTGCTTCTTCATCTGGGAAAAGGTTTCGATGTACATGCGGCGCAACCTAACCCCCGGCCCGGCAGGGCACCACCTGAAGTGCCGGCCCCGGGTCCGCCGCGCTCCTTCATGACGCGTCGTTCCAGGCCGCGTCCAGGTCTCCCCAGCCCGGACGCGGCCTGTCACGCCGCCGTCACGCCTGACATCAGAAGGTGATCGTCAGGTCATGCAAAACCGCCTCGCACCCCGTCCGTGTTCCGGCCTCGTTGCCGCTCGTGTCGCCCACGCAGGTGAGGGTCTGCACGATGCGCGTGTTGCCGGGGAGCTGCGGGAAGGCCCAGGCGTCGTTCGAGTGCCCCGTGTCCGTGTACCCGAAGGTGAACTCGGGCCCGATGTAGTAGTCGGCGACGGGCACGGGGGCCGGCGAGACGCTCAGGATGGGGCTCGTGGTGGTGGCGATGTGGTACCACCGGTTGCCCTCGACCTTGGTGGTGCCGCCCACCTCGTTGCCCCAGATGAACATCCCAATCCACAGCTCGTTGGTGTTGCGGACTTCCAGCTCGAAGTTGACGTCGATCCTCGGCCCGTTGCCGGCGAAGTCAGCATCCCCTCCGGTCTTCGGTGGGACGTAGAAGGCCAGCGGGAAGTCATTGATGGTGACGGACAGGCCCTGTTCGGTCGTTCCCACCGCCTCCGCGGGCGGCTCCGACGGGTCGAGGGTTTCGGGACCGCACGCCCCGAGCAACAGGGCGGCCGCCGGAACGACGTAGGACGTGATTCGACGCAGCATGGTGACTCCAGACAGCGAATGGGAAACGCCAGACGGCCGGACCGTTCCTGCCTCGGCGTGGCCGCCACCCCGGCGAGCCGGAGTGCCGTGATGAGTACCGGCATTGGCGGACAGGGGACATCGCCGTGCCGCCAGTGGCTCCAAACGTGTGACGAAGCGGCCCATGGCGTCCGTGAGTTGTCTTCAGGAAGCGATTCGTAGTGCATCGGGAGAGGTCAGGGACATGGTCGTTCGAGAGGGATTGTTGGAGTCCGCGCCCATTCGCGTGATGGTGGTGGACGGGGATCCGGAGGCCCGGCGGCTCGTGGGCTCGGTGCTGGATGACGATGCCGAGGTGGTCGTCGCGGGTGTCCACGACGGCGGGGGCAGTGCCGTGGAGGCCCTGCGGCGCGAGCCCGTGGACATCCTCTTCCTGGATGTGGCGCTGGAGGGCCTGGATGGCTTCCAGTTGCTCCATGAGGCGGGGAGTTCGTGCGCGGGCGCCGTCGTCTTCATGACCGCGCGGGAGGACCACGCCCTGCGTGCCTTCGAGGTCCGCGCGCTCGACTATGTCCTCAAGCCCCTGTTCCTGGAGCGGTTCGTCCAGGTGCTGGCCCGGGCGAAGGAGCATGTCCGCCGGGCGCGCATCCAGCACCTGGTGCGGCAGCTCGCGGGCCTCGTGGAGTCCCTGCCTGGCCCGTCCCGGCCTCCGCGCTACCTGGAGCGGCTGGTCGTCCGGGAGGTGGGGCGGGTGACGCTGCTCTGCGTGGATGACGTGGACTGGATGGCGGCGGAGGACAACTACGTCCAGGTGCACATCGGCGCGCGGAGCCACCTGGTGCGTCAGCCCCTGCGCGAACTGGAGGCGCGGTTGGATCCGGAGCGGTTCATCCGCATCCACCGCTCCACCGTCATCAACCTCCAGCGCATCCAGGAACTGCGCCCGCTGCTCCACGGCGAGTACCAGGTCATCCTGAGGGATCGGACCACGCTGAAGCTCAGCCGGGGCTACCGCGAGCGCCTGGGCACGCTGCTGGCCCAGGGCTGACGCGTGGCACGTTGCTATCCCGCCTTGCCGGACGGGCGGAGGGCGGCTCCCGAGGTGGCGGCCTGGAGGCGGCATCGCGCCTCGGCGGCCCGCGCCCGCGCGGCGTCCTCCTTCTGGCCCGTGGCCACCATGAGGGCCGCGGCCCGGGCGTAGTGCTCCGCCGCTTCCTCCGGAGGCAGCACCTGTTCGTCGGAGTGTGCCGACGCCAGCAGGTGCGGCAGCGCCTTCTCCACGCGCCCCGCCTCCAGCCAGTGATGCGCCAGGAGGATGGCGGGGGCTGCGTCCTCTTCCAGCGCCGCGGCGAGCCGGCCGTGCAGCACCCGGGCCTCTCCCGCCTCCATCCCGGCGCGCACGGCCTCCATCACCAGGTCATGGCTGAAGCGCTCGCCCATCAGGACCTGGGCCGACTCCAGCTCCGCGAGCGCTTCGTGCGCGGCCACCGCCGTCACCTGGAGCACCCGGGGCGCGAGCGACGTGCGGAAGAAGGCGCCCGCCAGCGCCGCGAGCCGGGCGCATTGGAGCGCCAGCGTGGACAGCCGCTCCAGTCGTAGCTGGATGAGGGGGCCCACCCGCCCCGGAGGGGGCAGCCGCTGGGGCCAGTCGCGGTGCAGCGAGCCCGTCTCCAGCAGGTGCTTCAGGGTCTCCACCACGTAGAGGGGGTTGCCGCCCGTGTAGCGCGTGAGGTCCTCCGCGTGCGCCTCCGCGCCGGGCAGGCCCATGGCCGCCACCATGCGCTTCACCTCCTCGCCCGTCAGCGCGCCCAGCTCCACGATGCGCGCCAGCCCCGCGTCGACGAGCTGGGCGATGTGCGTTCGCGCGAAGTCCGGCAGCTCTCCCCGTCGGTAGCAGTCGATGAAGCGGATGGGCCGGGCGCCCCGGGAGGCGGCCTCGAACATCCGGGGGAGCGCGAAGGTGAAGGCCCGGGTGCTGGCCATGTCCCAGTACTGCACGTCGTCCGCGACGCTGATGTCCTCGGGCTCATGGAGCATCTGGAGGGCCACCGCGCCCGCGTCGTAGAAGCGCAGCATCCCGGTCTCGGAGTCCAACGGCGGCAGGAGCCGCGTCTCCCCCAGTTCGGGGAGGATGCGCGACAGCTCCGTGCGCACCCAGTCCGGCAGCTTCACGTCCGGCCAGCGCGCCAGTTGCGTGCGGAAGGCGCGGGCCTGGGAGGCGAAGGGCACGTCCCGGTCCCCCACCCGCGCCTCGATGCGCCCCCAGCGCCCCTTCGTGGTCGCGAAC
>NZ_RAVZ01000277.1 GCF_003611635.1 Corallococcus terminator
TCCGCTTCGCGGAGAACCGGCCGCGCTCCGACGTCCTGTCCTGCTTCTGCTGCTTCTTCACATCCACCTCACGAGGGGGAGGCTATCCCCCAGAAAGGTGTCTCAGAAAATCCTGGGGCGGAGGAGGGGGCACCCTGCTCACCACCACCCGCAAGCGGCGCATCGCCATGGCCGCGTACCACGCCTTCCACATTGTGGAGGACGTGGCGTCGGAGGACCCGGCGGACAACGGCCTGGACAAGGCGTCCCGTGGGCTCAAGGTCATCGACAACTGGATGAAGGCGAACGGCTGGCGCGCCCTGAAGCCGGGCGAGCAGGAAGCCGTGAAGCTGGAGTTCCGGTCCATGCACCGCGCACAGGCGGCCGAGGTGAAGGTGCGTGCGGAGGCGATGGAGGTGGCGCTCGGCGCCATCGGCAGCTCCGCCGCGCTGGCGCCGGCCGCCGCAGCGGTGGCGGCGGTCCCTTAGACGCCCCGCGGCTTGCGGTCGCCGCGGGGCTGTCGCGGGTGCAGAGCGACGTGCCGGTGCGCACCGGCTACCTGGAGGCCTCTGCTGGAGCCTCCTCCCTCACAGGCGCGTACGCGTGCTTGGAGGGTGGGGCGAGGATCCGGCAGGACCTAGGCCTTTTCGCCTTCGCGGAGGCCAACCAGCGGGAGCGGATGGCCGGCGCGGGCGTGCGGTGGACGTTCGGCTGGTGAAGTGCGGCGGCCCGCCCTGGATGCTCGGGGCGGGTCCGCTCAACGCAGCGTCACCAAGCCCAGGCATCGCCCCTGTACCAGAACCCTCCGTCCGCGCCATGGGCGGCGTCGCAGAAGGACATTGCATACGTCTCGCATTCCTTGAAGGTGGAGGTGTTGATCCAGGCCGTGGCGCCTGCATTGGCGCCGGTCCAACACTCGACTCGACAGGAGTTTCCTCCGCCGCCAGGGCCAGGCTCTACCTTGGCGGACGACTGCCCAAGGTGAAGGTCAGCTTCCTCCGCCGGCCCACCACACCCCGCCGACAGACCGACAGCCAGCAGCCCGGCAATGATTGCCACTCGCATATGCTTCTCCTGGTTGTGAGGCGGCGCCAGGATAGCTGGATTTCCCAATCAAGCGAGGCTTCGCATCGACGTGCTGCCGGGCCTCATGGGCGCGCTCAGTCCGCCACGCTGAACCCCTGCACCTCGTGGTTGGGCAGGGTGTCCTGGTGGGCGATGCCCCTGGCCGCGTCCAGCCACGCGCCGCAGGTGACGCAGAGGTAGATGCGGCAGCCGCCGGCCAGGACCTGGGCGGCTACCTCCGGATGCAGCACCAGCAGGTCGAGCGCGCCGGACGGATGGGCGCGCGGGATGCCGGCGCGGCGGAGCTGGGCCGTCAGGGCTTCCACCCGAGTCCATGCCTCCCGGGAGAGGTGCAGGCCGTCGATGCGGACGGTGCTCCCAGCGGGCGCCTTGCGTCGCTCCGGGGGCGTCTTCGTCTTGTCGTGGGTGGGCACGGGGAGGACTTCGCACGTGCGAGGCAGGGGCGCCAACGGACGGGCGGCGCGGCATCCCTCGTGCACCACGCGCGCGTGTAGTGCGGCTCCCGCGCTACGTTGCCCACGAGTCCCCAGAGTGAAGCCCTACTTCCAGACCGACACCATCACCCTGTTCCACGGCGACTGCCGCGACCACCTGCTCGGACTGCCGTCCGAATCCGTGGACGTGCTCCTCAGCGACCCGCCCTACGGCATGGCCTACGAGGCGAAGGGTAGGAGCGGCGCGGCCATCCGCGCGGACGGCTCCCGCCAGGGCATGCGCGTCTTCCGCCAGGCGCTCACGTCCGCGGGCCACGCGCTGAAGCCGGACATGCATGCCTTCGTCTTCTGCCACTGGGAGAGCTGGCCGGACTTCTACGACGCGGCGTCGGCGCACCTGCGCATCAAGGGCGCGTTGATGTGGTGGAAGGCCCGGGGCGGCATGGGCGACTGCGCGGCCAGCTTCGCGCCGGACTACGAGGTGGTGCTGCACGGGGCCGGACCGAAGCGCCGGCCGCTCGCCGGGAAGCGCCACGGCGCCGTGCTCGCGGGCTACCCGCCGGTGCCCGCGCGGGCGCGGACGCACCCGACGGAGAAGCCCGTCAACCTGCTGGCCTACTTGGTCGAGCGCTCCTGCCCGGCGGGAGGCCTCGTCCTGGATCCGTTCGCCGGCACCGGGGCGACGCTGGTGGCCGCGCAGCAGCTCGGGCGCCGGGCCGTGGGCGTGGAGTTGGAGGAGCGCTACTGCGAGGCCGCAGCACGCCGACTGGAGGCCGGTGGCGCCGCGCTCCGGCGCGCTGCCTGACCCGCCCGGTTCCGGTTCTGCCCCCTCGAATTAGGGCGCGAAACCGGAACCACTCAGCCCTCCGGAGGATCGCTGATCAGCCAGTAGGCACGGTCACCGCTGCGGAGGGCCCTTTCCAGGAACTCCTCGAAGGAGGACGCGATGCGCTCCGTCTCCGGATATGTCTCGTGGAAGGCGTCGAACAGGGGGTAGTGGCCATTGGCAGCCTGCGCCACGTCCAGGACGACGTAGTTGGTGTCCTGCATGTCCACCAGCGTGTACTGCGATGCCGCTCCGTCCTCTTCTTCGTCCGAGGCTCTGATGGCCCGCCGCGCATGCTGAATTTCGGTCAGCGGGAGGACACGGTACTTCGCGTCCGGCAACGTCTCGAAGAGCGTGCATCCATCGCAGTGCAGGTAGAAGGCACGCAAGTCCGGGTCCAGCTTCCAGCCGACGCGCACCTCGAATGCGGAGAGCTGCTCAGTCGTCGCGGGTGGGCGCGGGAAGTGGAGCCGGGAGACTTCCTCCAGCAGTCGGTCCATGGCCATGCTGGCTCCTCAGTCTGCGTAGGGCCGCGAGGGGCCGGGCGTGAGCCACTTGCCACCCGGGGCGTAGCAGGCGGGGTACTCCTTGTTGAAGACGCCGTGCACGTCGCCAGGCACCGGCAGCACATTGTCTCGCGCCACCGGTGCGCCGCCGTGACCGAGGTCAAAGATGTGGTGCCCTGCCCAAGGCACCCCGTTGGGGTTGGTAGGCCACTCGCCGAGTTCCGAACTCCACTCGCGCCGGAAGCGCGGGCGCGCGTTGTCCCAGGTGTCCCGCCGCCACTTCCCGTCCGACACCGCGGGGTAGTCGCAGCAGCAGTGGGTGATGGCAAAGCGCCCGCCCGCTTCGGCGGGCAGAAACAGGTAGCGCCCCTTCCAATCGCCCTTGATGTCGGCGAGCCACATGCAGCCCATGAGTGCGTGGCCTTGCGCGGCGCACTTTGACTCGCAGCGGGCCATGAACGGGGCGCTGCACTGCCAGGGCCCGTAGTAGATGGTCGTCTGCAACTGGCCGCCGTCCGGGGTGGGGAAGAACGGGCTCACCCACTTCGCGGACGCGGGCGGGCCGACTGTGCCGACGGTGGCGGAGCCGCAGCCCGCGAGCGCGATGACGGCGGCGGCGCTCGCGGCGCGCGGAAGGCGGGGGACAACTGGCATGGCTTAACATGCCAACACGGACAAAATGGAAAGTTAAGTCACGGCTGCGAATGCGTCCTGACGGGTAGGACGTGTTCGGCTACCTGGAGGCGGGCCGTGCAGCTACCCCTCGGGCCGCACCCTACCGTCTTGCCCCACGACGAATCGCAGCGAGCCCGCCGCCACGCGAGCCACCTCGATTCGGTAGAGCCGTCCGCGCTCCTGCGGCTGCGCGGCGTCGACCACCTCGAAGCCCTCGGGCTCTTCGCCGTAGACGATGCGCCTTGATTGCGTCCCCCGAAGGACCGAGCGCGGGTGAACCACACCACCTCGCCATCCTCGTGGAGGACGTGGATGGTGTCGTAGAGCGGGGGGGGGCCTCCATCCTGTGATGGAGCCTCGACGCGGAAGGTGGGCGCGGGGAGCCGCTCCTGCGCGGTGGCCAGCTTCACATGGAGCCACGGCCTGCAGGCGCTGCTCGCCCTGGGAACGAACGGCGACGAGCCTGTCGCGTACCGCGCCAATGAAGACGGAGGCCAGTGGCTGCAAGAGATCCTGCCGTCCCTTTCTCAGGGACAGGTCGCGCTGCAGACTGTGCACGTCGTATCGCCGGGCCTGGCCTACGCGGCCGGAGACCAGGGGGTGTTCCTGGAGCGCGCGGGAGGCGTCTGGAGCACGAAGTCGCCGTACCCCATCTTCGAGGGCGGGGGCGTCGCGCCGGCTCTCCTCGACGTAGTGTCCTTCGGGCAGGGCGCCGTCTTCGCGCGCCTGGACACGGACGACCTCATCCGCTTCGCCGGAACGGCGTGGCAGGACCTCCTCTTCGGCACCCAGGGCTTCACGACCCTGGAGGCACTGTCGTCGGACGAGCTGTGGAGCGCGGCCAGAGATGGAACCAGGCTCTACCGGGGCCCCTGCGCGCCATGAGGCCGTCTCGTCACATGGACTCTACGCCGCCCGCGTGTTGCGTGACTGGACGCCCAGGACTCTCTGGACGTCCAGTCAAGAATCAATTCTCCAACCCAGGAATCTGCGCCGGCACAATACGATTAGTCGTTGTGCCATCGCCAAGCTGTCCTGAATCGTTATAGCCCCAAGCCCAAACCGTTCCATCCTGTTTCATTGCGGCATAGCTGAGGCCACCCAGCCCAAAAGCGACCGTGCCTGCCAGGCTTGGAATCATGACCGGTGTTCGGCGTGAAGACTTGGTCCCGTCACCGAGTCCACCCCACTCGTTGCGGCCCCAAGCCCAAATCGTCCCGTCCGTCTTTCGGGTAAACGTATTTCTTCCAGGCGCGAAGAGAGCCATTGTGATCCCAATCACTCCCTGCACTTGTACGGGTAAGTAGCGATTGGTGGTGGTCCCATCTCCCAATTGACCTGCGAAGTTGTACCCCCAACTCCACATCGTTCCATCGTGCTTTAGCGCCATGCTTGCGCCGTCATGGAAGAAGACAGATTTTACGCCGGTCAAGCCTTGAGTCTGCATTGGTACGAGGCTGTCGAGCGTCGTGCCATTGCCGAGCTCCCCCAGGCTGTTGCGCCCCCATGCCCAGACCGTACCGTCATTCTTCAGAGCGAGTGAATGCTCGGGGCCCGCCGACAAGCCAATAATCCCTGCCAATCCCTGGATTTGCACGGGGACGGTGCGGCGGGTTGTTGTTCCGTCGCCAACTTGGCCATAGGTATTGTTCCCCCAGCCCCACACGGTCCCGTCGCGCTTGAGTGCTAGGAACTGGCCACGGGCAACGATGCCGATGATGTCGCTGAGTGCCTGTATCCGTGTAGGGCTGGAGATGGATGTCCCGGTTCCATGGTTTCCCCATCCCCAGACTGTGCCATCACGCTTCAGCGCGAGGCTTCCATGGTCTGTCGCGACGATCGACTTGATGTCGGATAGTTGTTGCACCCGTATTGCCGTGGTCTGGTAGAAGGAGGCATTGGGACCGACTTGGCCATCGAGGTTGTCGCCCCATGCCCAGACGGTTCCGTCGCCCTTTAGAGCAAGGGTGTGATCGTGGCCAGATTTTATCACCTTGATGTTTGATAGTCCCTGAGTCTGCCCGGGAGTGGTTCTGTTGATGGTGGTTCCATCTCCCGCTTGTCCGTTCTGGTTGTTGCCCCATGTCCAGACGGTTCCGCTTTGTTTTAGTAGGATGAAAGTCCTGTAGTTGGATGAAATGCGAGAGTCGATTCCGTTGTCTGAGAATTCGTCGCAGTTGTTGTCAATGCCGTCGAGGATGTCGATTGCGTTCGAGTGAGTCGCTGGATTGCTGTCATCGCAGTCCTTGGGGTTGGATACATATCCTGCGGGAGGATTGCAGGTTTCAACGAATTGGAGGGGCGCCCCCTCTCCGTCTCCATCGGCGTCGCGGTATGACTTGAGGCCTTCGTCGACGGAGCCGTTACAGTTGTTGTCCGCGCCATCGCAGACTTCGAAGGCTCCCGGCCAGGTGCTCGCACTGCCGTCGTTGCAGTCGCCAGCGTTCGCCACGTAGCCTGTGGGCTGGGAGCAGGCCTGGGTGGACTGGTTCAGGTTGCCGTAGCCGTCTCCATCCGCGTCGCGGTACCAAGTGCCCAGCGTCCCCTCGTCCACCTGGGTGTCGCAGTCGTTGTCCAGGCCGTCGCAGACTTCGGAAGCACCGGGCTTGATGGCCGCGCTGGCGTCGTTACAGTCGACCGTGTTCGCAACGTAGCCCGACGGCTGCCGGCAGCTCTGCACGGCCTGGCTCCCATCGCCAAAGCCATCGCCGTCTGCATCGCGGTACCACGCCTGCGTGGACACCCCTTCGTCCACCTGCCCGTCGCAGTCGTTGTCCAGGCCGTCGCAGACCTCCGTGGCGCTGGGATGGAAGCCCGGATGGGCGTCGTCGCAGTCGCCTGCGGCCGGCGAGTACCCGGTGGGGCGTGCGCATGCCTGCACTGCTTGGGACGCGAGGCCGTAGCCGTCCCCGTCCTGATCGCGGTACCATACTGAGAAGGTAAGGCCGTCATCCGACTGGCCGTTGCAGTCGTTGTCCTTGCTGTCGCAGACCTCGCTGGAGGCGGCCTGCTTCTGCACGCAATTGATGACGCCGTGAGTGCAGTAGGTCACGCCCTCGCCGCACACGCCCTGCTGGCCCGTCTCGCACTGCTGTAGCCCACCCGGGTTGCCTTCGTCGGTCTCGCCGTCGCAGTCGTTGTCCAACAGGTCGCACTGCTCGTCGCCCGCGGCCACGTTCTGTTGGCAGGCCACGTTGCCGCTCGTGCAGGCCGTCGTGCCCGTCGCGCACACGCCCACTTTGCCCGTGGCGCAGGTATCGCCACCACTTGGATTGCCGTCGTCCGCGACGCCGTCGCAGCTGTCGTCCACTCCGTTGCAGACCTCCGGAGCACCGGGGTAGGTGGTCGCTGTGTAGTCGTCGCAGTCGAGTTCCTCCACGAAGCCGGGGGATGGCGCGCAGGCCTGCTCCGAAAGGTACTCGTCGCCAAAGCCATCCATGTCGCCGTCGAAGTAGAACGTGTTGAGGATGAGGGCCGTCGCCGGGGCCGTCACCGGCGTCGTCGAGGTGCTACCCGTGCCAAGCTGTCCCTGGCCGTTGTTGCCCCAGGTCCAGACAGGACACCCGGGCCGCAGCGTCAGCACATGCTGGGCTCCCGCAGCCAGCGCTGTCGCGTCGGTGACGCCCGTCACGTCCACCGGAGATGCGCTGTTGGCCGTGGTCCCGTTGCCGAGTTGGCCTGCCGCGTTATGGCCCCAGCCCTTCGTGAAGCCATTGCCGATGATGGCGAAGGAGCTGTTGTGTCCGGCCGCGATGGTCGTAACCGCGAATACACCATCTACCGCGCGAGGTGCCGTCACGATGGAACTGGCGCTGCCTGTCCCCACCTGACCGAAGGTGTTCTGCCCCCATGCCCACACATTCCCGAACTGCTCATCGACGAGGAGCGAGTGGCCCGCGCCCGCAGCGAGAGCCGTGGCGCGCGGTACCCCCGCAACTTGGGTTGGCGTGAGAACTGCTGCACTGGTGACTCCTGTGCCCACCTGGGCAGAGGTGTTCAGGCCCCAGCCCCACACCTTGCCGTCCGCATCCAGCGCCAGCGCATGGTTCACACCTGCGGCCATGGTGCGGATGGTGGGCAGGCCCGGCACTTCGAAGGGCGTGGGCTCCGCGAAGCTAGTGAACCCCACGCCTACCTGTCCCGAGGCGTTCTGCCCCCAGGCCCACAGCCGGCCATCCGCCCCCAGTGCGAGCGAGAAGTTCCCGTTGGCCGCGATGGACTGGATTCCAGAGAGCGTCGCCAAGCGGGTGGGAACCAGCACGGTACCGCCTACTGCCCCGAGGCCCGCTTGACCGTTGCCGTTCTGACCCCAAACCCACACGTCACCGTTCATGTCGAGTGCCAGCGAATGGTAGATGCCCGCCGCGACGGCCTTGATGGCCGGCAGCCCACTCACCCGAGTGGGTTGGGGTTGGTTGGTGCTGGTGCTGCCCGTTCCCAGCTGTCCGAACACGTTCTGTCCCCAGGCCCAGACCTCTCCGTCCTTCGTCAGGAAGAGGGAGTGGTAGGCGCCCGCCGCAACGGCTTGTGGCACCTTCGCCGACGTGATGAGGCCCTGACGTGCCGACGCGGCCTCAATGTCACTGCCCGGCGCCTCCTCGGTGCCACACCCGGCCAGCCCAACCAATAGGGCCGCCGTCAGGCAGACGAGCCATTTCCTATTCTCTCGACTCATTGACGCTCCGCACACGGGACTGCGTTGGCCCTTTCCCGGAAGCGTCCCCGCCTACGCTTTGAGAGGCTCGACAGGAAAGGAGCTGGTGACTGTATTGGCGGTGTCGGTGCTTTGCTGCTGAGTCAGACATGCACCATGGTGGTCCGCACTGACCCCAAGGCGAGGTCGTCTGTGAAAGAGTTCAGTGGACGCGTTGTGCTGTCGGGCGGCGCTTGGCGGGACACGCGACGGTGCGAGCCGCCACAGCGCCCCCCCGCAGAGTCGTCATGGGCCTGCCTTGAGTTGCTCGATCACCTCCAGAGCAGCATGCGCGCCGAGTACCCGCAGCGCCTGCTGCTCAGCCGCGCGGTATTCGCCCCGGGCCTCGGCCAACCGGGTCCGCGCCGCTGGATTCCCATCCAGCGCGAGCATCGCCTTCTGCATTTCCAACTCCGCCTGCCCCAAGCGCTGCGCCAGCGCCATCCGCTCCTGGTTCCTCATGCCGGGCGCGGAGAGCAGGAGCCATGCCGCCACCGTGTGGAGAGCGCATGCGTCTGACCCGTCCGACGTTGTCTGCCCGTTACCGTCCGCGCCCGCGTACACGCATCCGAGGCGATGCACCCTTGGGCGTGACCCGCTTCCGTGGCTCTCCCGCACTTCGTGTGGTTCCCCTCTGGGGCGTAGGCAGACGCGGCAAGCTGCCAGCGGGGCGAATACACCCTGGAATCGGGCCCGTCGCCGCGCGGCCGGCGCTCGTGGCGAGCTATCCGCTGTCGATCGGGACCTCGTGCGGCCTCGCCACCTGCTACGCGAATTCCTACGCGAACGAGTATTGGGATGACCCGACCCTGAACGACAACCTCGCGTCGGCCTTCGTGGAGATGCTGACCTGGGCCCGGGACCTGTATCCCGCGCAGGTCTCGACCTATCAGTTCATGCTCACCGCGTTCGGTGGCTTCCTTCGTCGTGCGCAGATGCCCCAGCCCCAGCCTGCCTGGGCTCAGCAGTACGACATCCAGATGCAGCCGCGCTGGGCCCGGAACTGGGAGACGCCGGCGATCGCGGGGCAGGAGAGCCAGGACATCATGTGGGCGCTCCTTCGCCTCTACCAACTGGACCCGAGCGTGCTGGCGAACCGCGCGGCGGTCGGGACCGCGCTCGCGTATCTGGAGACCGTCGATTACGCGAACAACACGCTCATCTCCCGCTACATCGAACTCGATGACACCGCGCCCTCGAACATCGGCTTCTACACGGTGAAGCCGGGCGGTTACCCGGTCCGGTTCTCCACCGCGCCGCCGACCTACCAGAACTATGGGTGGGAAGGACCCTCGCAGCTCGCCGCGATCCGCGCGGAGTACGACCGGCTGGCGACCGACACGACCGTGATGAAGCGCTCGTGCCAGCAGCTCCGCGTCGACACGGCACAGGCCGTCGACACGGCGGTGGACAACCAGCGGTGGATCACGAACTACAGCCCGGGTGGCCCGCGAAGCGGCGCCACCCCTGGCGACTACCTCGATACGAGCACGTTCGTCAGGAACATGCGCACGCTGGCTGAATTCGTCACGCGCACGACGACCGACTGCGTTGCGTGGAACTACTGATGCGGCGCTGATGCCGTCAGTGAGCGGGCAGCGTCAGCCACCCACGCACATCGATGACGATGGTGCGAGGGAGTTTGCCGTCACGACCCTGCGCTCGTCGCGCACCCGAAGTCGGCTCAAGTGTTTTATTGCTGAGCTTGAGCATCAGCCCCTCAATCAGGGCCGTCTTTCCCGTGTTGTTCTTCCCGGTGATGAGGGTGAACCGCATGGGGCGACCCCGCTGTTGTTCACGTCCGCAAGAAGTGCAGCATGAGTCGGGCCGGGATGGAGAGCGAGAAGAACACCAGCCCCACCACGAAGGGCTTGAGCTTGATCTGAGGGCAGTTGCGTCGCAGGTACGTGAGCCCTCCCAGGCCACACAGCAACATGGCGGCCCCGCTGAGCATCGACCAGCGCAGGTCGCTGAAGTAGCCCACGCCCATCCAGAGCGCGCTGATGCCCAGTCCGAACACGACCCCGAGCAGCCCCACGGCATCCGCGCGGCGCCCCACCTGCGCCTGCGACACCGGAGCGATGGGTCTCCAGGCAGTCAGCTCCTCTTTCAACTGCGCGTAGCCCTCCAGGAAGGGCGACAGCGCCATGGTCTTGCCCGGCCCCTGTCCCTTCAACAGGATCCCGAGCATGGGCGACTCCTCGATGTGCACGACCTCGTCACGCCCGAGCCGCGTCTCCGGCAGGATCTCGCTGCGGTGCGAAATCCCGCCCTCTCCGGCCTCCAGCACATAGGAGTCGAAGTGGCGCGCGAACTGGGTCTCCGACAGACGCAACTGGCGCCAGATGGAGGTGCCCATCACCCCCAGCGCCCCCAGGCACAGCAGCCCCAGCAGCACCGGGGAAAGGGCGGTGCCGCCCCTCGACCCAAGCAGGAGTCCGCCTCCCAGCGCGATCAACAGGATGGGAAGGCGTCGGAAGATGAGACGGCGGTTGAGCTGGATGGCTTCGGAGAGGGCGGCGCGGCGAAGGCGATAGGTCTTCATGACCCGCGCAGTATCTTCAGCGCTCCCCACCCTGACCAGACACGGGCAGCGCAATGGCTTGCATCTGGACGGGCGTGAACCCCCGGGGCCGGTCGCTCAGCGCGCGTACCGCTCACGACGCAGCGGGCGCCACTGGTAGGCGCACTCGGTGAGATGCAGCACCGAGTCGAGCCTCGCGCCCGGGGCGAGGGGCCCCTCCTGGAGGTACTCGCAATACAATTGCACCGGGGTGACGAACCGCGCGTTCCAGGGCGCACGGTCGATGGTCAGCACGTAGACGAAGCCGTCATCCACGCCGAACGCGTCGTAGCACTCGACCAGCGGCTCATGCAGCGCGTCCAGGTCCGTCCACACGCTGCCTTCGGGCGGCTGCGTCCGGGGGTCGGTGTCGAAGACGCCCACCAGCTTCCCACCGGGGAAGGGTGCTTCCGGATCCACTCCCACCGTGAGCAGGTCGCCCTCGCGCGCCATCACCATTTGGGCTTCGCCAAACTCGTGGAACTTGAACTCCTTGAGCGCGTTTCCCACGCCGCGCATGACGGGGTCGCTCGTCTCGCTGCGCACGAAGTAGCCGCCGCGTCGCCAGTCGCCCTTCGCGTTGCGGTAGCGCACCGCCGCCCTGTAGCTCACCTGGTAGAAACAGACGCCCATCAGCGGGAGCAGGCCCCTCGGTCGCATGTCCCGCAGCGACGACATCAGCACCTGCACCCAGGCCGTGCCGTGGAAGACCTCGGGCTCCAGGGGCGCGGGCAGCAGGCGCGCGAGGAGGCCCGGGTCCACCGCGTAGTTGACGGAGATGGCCTCCACCCAGTGCGTCTGCACCTGCGTGAGCCACGGCACGGAAGGACACGTCTCCATGCCATCGGAGCTCGGACTGGGATCCTGGGCCCGTTCGAGTTCGGCGTGTGCCTCGCGCAGGGCCTTGTGTCCGGAGGGCGTCAGCACCCACGTGCCTCGCGAGGCCTGCGCCCACCCCGCCGTGACGAGCCGCCCCAGCAGTGCCGCAGGCTCCGCGATGCCAGCCTCCCGCAGCCTCGCCGTCAGCCCCCGTTCGGTGAGTCCAAGCGGTTCCAACGCCAGCGCCACCAGGGCCGCGAGTGCCTCCGGGCTCATACCAGCCGGGGCCCCGTGACCCCGCCTGCGAGCCGGCGGCTCCGGGCGCGGTGGAGCGCCAGGCCCGAGCTGAACTGGACGAGGAACCAGAGGCCGCCCAGCACGCCGAACGCGTGATGCTCCATGCGGGCCATTCCCAGGGCGACCCCTGCGAAGAGCAGGGCCATCCCGTACCAGACGCGGCCCATCAGCGCGCCCATGGACGCGAACGACATGGCGAAGAGGACGCACGCCACAGCGGGCACGAAGAGTCGGTCCAGCCCGAGCAGCAGGTTGAGCAACGCCACCAGCACCAGCCCCCCGATGAAGGTGGTCCAGATGGCCCAGATCTGCCGTTCGATGAACGAGCGCACGCCGGCCGTCTGCCCGCGCTTCATCACGAAGATGCTGGCGAAGTTGAGGAACAGCAGCACGCCCCACAGCAGCACGAAGGGCCCCGGGCCGCGATGCCCCGCTTCCCACAACCAGTCTGTGGCCAGGAAGCCCCCGCCGTTGGTGAAGGCGTGGATCATCCAGATGGCGCCCCAGTTCTGGAGCGCGGTGTCGTCGCGGGCCTGCGCGACGACCCGGCGCATGAGTTCGAGGGCCTGGGTTGCTTCAGTGCGGTTCATCGCCTGGGAGGCTACTGCTTTTGATGGATGCGCACGCCACGCCACGCCGCGCGGAGTCGGCAGCCTGGAGCCGTGAGCCAGGGTTGCGAAAAAAGAACGACCGTCCTATAAACGGGTCATGCGCAAGGGCGAGCTCACCCATCAGGCCATCCTGGAGACGGCCGTCCGGCTGGCGAGCCGGGTGGGGCTGCACGGGCTGAGCATCGGGGGGCTGGCGGAGGAGCTGGGCCTCTCCAAGAGCGGCCTGTTCGCGCACTTCAAGTCCAAGGCGGAGCTGCAGGTACAGGTCCTGGAGGCGGCCACCGTCGTCTTCACCGAGCGCGTCGTCCGCCCGGCGTTGGGCAGGCCCCGCGGCGAGCCCCGGGTGCGGGCGCTCTTCGACGGCTGGCTCACGTGGGACCGGGACACGCTGCTCGAAGGCGGCTGCATCTTCGTGGCGGCGGCGGCGGAGCTGGACGACGCGCCCGGGCCCGCACGGGACACGCTGGTGCAGGGGCAACGGGACTGGCTGGACTGCCTGGCCCAGGCCGCGCGCATCGCCGTGGCGGAAGGTCATTTCCGCCAGGCGCTGGACGTGGAGCAGTTCGCCCATGACCAGTACGGGGTGATGCTGGGCTTCCACCACGCGAAGCGGCTGATGCGGGACCCCCAGGCCGAGGCGCGCGCTCGCCGGGCCTTCGACGCGCTCCTCACCGCCGCTCGCATCCCTACTGCCTGATCTTGTCGTTGCCGTTCCCTTCGAGGAGGACCTCGTCATGGCTGAAAATAGCACGAACGTTCGGACGAAATTAGCGGTGTGGGGTGTGCAGGCGGCGGCGCGGAGTCTGGGGGCGGTGGCGCCCGGGCTGGCGGCGGCATGGGCGGAGCGACTGTTCCTGACGCCCCAGCGGCCGCGACGCTCGCGCACGGCGGAGGCGGTGCTGGCGCAAGGCCAGCCCCGGGTGCTGACGGTGGAGCGCGAGAGGGTGGCGGTGTGGAGCTGGGGCGAGGGCCCCCGGGTGTTGCTGGTGCACGGGTGGAGCGGCTACGGCGGGCAGCTCACGGCCTTCGTGCGGCCCCTGGTGGACGCGGGCTTCTCGGTGGTGGCGTACGACGCGCCCGGGCACGGTGCGTCGTCCGGGCGCACC
>NZ_RAVZ01000278.1 GCF_003611635.1 Corallococcus terminator
GCCTTGTTGCGGGCGATCATCGTGCGCACCGACCCGGAGGCGGCGCGCTGCTGCTGGAGTTCGGCGGCGACCTTCGCGTCGACGAGGAGCGCGCGACCGCCGTTCTCCTCCTGCCAGAGGAGGTGGCGGCGCACGTCCTGGAGCACGTCGGCCAGCTCCTGCGTGGAATCAGGCGTGTCGTCGTTCACGATCGGGATCGGTATCGGAGGGGGTGCCCCGGTGCAAGGAAGCAGCCGGAGAAGTTGCCTGTTCGCTTAGCCCAGGGTCGGGCCCTCCGCCACCTTCCGGGCGGAAGCGCCGACTCCCCCCTCCCGGTCAGATCCACCCCTCGCGCGGATCAGGACACGCGCACGGTCCGCTCCACGGGCGGGCAAACTTACTTGCTATCGCGACAAGCAAATTTTATCACTTCGGACTCCAACCCGTTCCTGGAGGTCGCATGAAGGCCGTCACGGTGGAGAAGCTCGGGGGGCCCGAGGGGCTGGTCCTCGGAGAGGTCGCGGACCCGGTCGCCAGGGCCGGCGAGGTCGTCGTCGCGGTGGAAGCCGCGGGCGTCGGACTGGTGGACGTCTTCCAGCGGCGCGGCCAGTTTCCAGGCTTCGAACGGCCGGGCTTCGTCCCGGGCGCCGAGGTTGCTGGCCGGATCATCGGCACGGGCCCGGGCGTCGCGCGCGAGTGGATTGGCAAGCACGTCTTCGCGCTCGTCCGCACCGGAGGCTATGCGCAAAGGGTCGCGGTGGAGCCGGGCCAGCTCATTCCAATTCCTCCGGGACTGTCGTCCGTGGAGGCTGTCGCCCTGGGCGTCAATGGGCTCGTGGCGAAGTTCTCCCTGCTGCGCGCGGGGCTCCGGCCCGGGGAGCGGCTCCTGGTTCGAGGCGCGGGAGGTGGCATCGGGTTGAGCGTCGTCCAGCTTGCGGTGCTCGAAGGTGCGCGGGTGACGGCCCTCACCTCTTCGGCACGGGCCCAGCGCGTGGCGGACCTGGGCGTGGAGAACGTCATCGTCCGTCAGGCCGACACGGATGTTCCCGGTGGGTTCGACATCATCATCGACCCGGTGGCCGGCCCGGAGCTGGCGACCTTCTTCCAGAAGCTGCGCCCCAACGGCCGCTACGTCCTCAATGGCGTCGCGGCGGGCTTTCCCACTCCCGACTTTGGGACGGGCCTCCTCGCGAACTTCGCGAAATCACCCACTCTCTCCTTCCTGAGTCTTGATTCAATGGGACCGGCGGAGCTGGCCGAGGCGGGACAAGCGCTGTTCGCGCTGGCGGTCACCCGGAAGCTGGTCCCCATCGTCGGGAGGACCTTCCGCCTGGAGGAAGCAGCACGGGCACAGGAGGTGCTGGAGGACGGCCAGGTGCTTGGCAAGATCATCCTGCTCGCATGAAACACCGGAGGCGGGCTTCAAAGCCCCTATGGGAACTCCAGGACGGACATGACGGTTCGGCGGACGCGCAGGACGCAGGAAGAAAGACGCGACGAAGCCGCTCGCCGGATGCTGGCGGCGGGGGCCCGGCTCGTCGCGGAGCGGGGCCCCGAGGCCCTCACGCTCGCGCAGGTCGGCCAGGCCGCCGGCTACAGCCGGGGACTGCCAGCGCATCACTTCGGGTCCAAGGCGGAGTTCCTGCACGAGCTGATGCAATACGTCGCGGCGGAGTTCCGCGCGGCGATGGATGCCTTTGAAGCGGAGGAAGGATTGCCCGCCCTCCTGAAGATGCTCGGGTCCTTCTTCGAACGGCCCACGTCGGACTATTCGCGCCTCTGCGCCTTGCGAATCGTCTTGTCCGAACCCGGGACCCGACCGGGGCGCGGTCATGACCTCGCGGCACTGCGACAGCAAACCGTTCGCGCTCTGGAGAAGTGGATCCGACAAGGCATGGAGCAGGGGCAGATCCGAGCGGGCGTGGATGCCCGGATGACAAGCCTGCTGCTCGCCACGACCCTTTGCGGCGCGATGGGGCTGTGGCTGGAGGATCACCAGTTCGATCTGGAGGCCGCGGGTTCGCAGCTCGCGGAGTTCGTCCAGCATGGGCTGGCTGCGTCCGACGGGCACGGCTTCCGCTGATTTCCAGGCGGAAGCGGCGGGCACTGGCCGAATCAGGACACCCCCCAGGCAAATCACCTTTGCCTCCGGGAGGACGTGCGGGAAAAGGTCGGGCGGCAGTCTCCCGCCCCTTTCCAGGAGCAGCGCGCACATGATCAAGGTGGCCATCGTCGTCGGAAGCACGCGGCCGGGTCGCAAGGCGGACACCGTCGCCGGCTGGGTCCACGGCATCGCGAAGCAGCGCGGTGACGCGGAGTACGACATCGTCGACATCCAGGACTTCAACCTGCCCCTGCTGGACGAGCCGATCCCTCCGTCCCAGGGCAAGTACACCCAGCCCCACACCCTGGCGTGGGCCGCGAAGGTGGCCGCGTACGACGCGTATGTCTTCGTCACGCCCGAGTACAACCACGGCCCGTCCGGCGCGCTGAAGAACGCGCTCGATTTCGTCTATGGCGAGTGGAACAACAAGGCCGCCGGCTTCGTGGGCTACGGCAGCGCGGGCGGCGTGCGCGCGGTGGAGCAACTGCGCCTCATCGCCGCGGAGCTCCAGTTGGCCACCGTGCGCGCCCAGGTGCAGTTGTCGCTCTTCACCGACTTCGAGAAGTTCACCACCTTCAAGCCTGATCCCAGCAAGGAGAAGGGCGTGAACGCGATGTTGGATCAGCTCGTCTCCTGGGGCACGGCGCTCCAGACCGTGCGCGTGAAGAAGTAGCCGCTCGGCCTCAGGTGTCCTGGCGGGACCGCTCCGTGGCGGCCCGCCGCAGCACCTCCGCCGTCTCCGGGTCGGCCGGAAAGAACGATTCGATGGCCAACTCCGCGAGCGTGATGTCCACGGGCGTGCCGAACACCGTGGTGGTGCTGAAGAGGGACAGCCGGCCCAACGACGTGCGCACGCGCAGGGGCACCACCACGCCCGCGAAGTCGCGCTCCTTCGCCTCCACGGCTGCCTCCGGCACCGGATAGCCCTTGAGCTCCTCCAGCAGCGCCGCGAGCGTGGCATCCGCGGTGATGTCCACCTGCCGGTGCAGCCGCGTGAGGACGTGGTCGCGCCACTGACGCAGGTTCTCGATGCGGGGCGCGAGCCCCGACGGATGCAGGCTCAACCGCAGGACGTTGACGGGCGGTTGGAGCACTTCCGGGGGCAGGTCCGACAGCAGCACGCCCACCGCGCGGTTCGCGGTCACGAGCGTCCAGTGCCGGTCCACCGCGAGCGCCGGATACGGCTCATGCCCCGCGAGCACCAATTCCACGGCCTCGCGCGTGGCCCGCAGCGCGGGGTCGTCCAGGGGTCGCTCGGCGTAGACGGGCGCGAAGCCCGCGGCCACCAGCAGTCCGTTGCGGTCGCGCAGGGGCACGTCCAGTTCCTCCGCCAGGTGCAGCAGCATGTCCCGGCTGGGCTGGGAGCGGCCGGTCTCCAGGAAGCTCACGTGGCGGGTGGAGACCTCCGCGCGCAACGCGAGGTCCATCTGGCTCAGGCCCCGCCGCTGCCGCCAGCCGCGCAGCAGCTCTCCGACGGGACGGCTCTGCTGAAGGCTCGTCATGGGCCGAAGATAGGGGGCGCACGTCATCGCTTCCATTCCCTCGGAGGTAATCGACAGCGCGCGGGCCGGCTCGCATCTTGAGCATCAACGACGGACGGCCCTTCGCGCCCATGCCGTCGCCTCCAACCTCCTTCAAGGAAACGGGTGTGCCATGAGCCTCAAGAACGTGTCGGGAAGCCTGTTGCGTCGCGTGCTGCTGCTGGACGGCGTCGCCAGTGGGGCCATGGGCCTGTTGATGGCGGCGGCCGCGGGCCCCATGGGTCCCCTGCTGGGATTGGATCCGGCGCTGCTGCGCACGGCGGGACTGGGATTGATTCCGTTCGCCCTGTTGCTCGGGTATCTGGCGTCACGGGCCACCCTGCCCGCGTGGCCGGTGTGGTTCGTCGTCGCCGTGAACGCTTTGTGGGTCGTGGACAGCGTGCTCCTGATGACCCACGGCCCCACGACGCCCACGGGGCTGGGGGTGCTGTTCGTCGCGGCGCAGGCGGCGGCGGTCGCGCTCTTCGCGGTGCTGGAATACGCGGGCCTGCGGCGTGGCACCGCGGCCCTGGCCTGAGCGCGGGTGTCGGGTCCTCGCGGCGGCGGTTCACGTCGTGCCGCGCGGACCCACGGGCGTTGTTATCGTGAGGGGACATGGCCTCCTTCCTCCGCTCGTGGCTCATCGTCGCCGTCCTGTCCGCTGGAGCCTCCGGGTGCGCCACCCGGGCAAAGGACCTTGTGACGCTGAACTACGGCTGGCCGGAGCAGGCCTCCATGCGGGTGACCCACACAGTAGATATGCGGACGGACAGGGAAGGCCGGACGAAGGCGCAGCGCCGGTTCACGATGACCCTGGGCCCGGTGGACGAGGAGGGCCAGCGGCGACTGGCGATCCGTGACGTGGAGATCATCGAGTCCATGCTCCCCACCTTCATCAGACCCCGGTCCCCCGCGATCATCGACGCGCAGGGGGACTTCCAGGGCATGGATCCCGTGGAGGACGACCTGAACCCACTCTCCCTGGACGTGTTTCCACCCAACCCCGAGAAGAAGGCCCAGATGACCCGGAACCTCATCGCCGGGCTGGAGCAGGACCTCCGGGACAAGTGGAACCAGTGGGTGGGCAGTTGGCACGGAGCGCGCCTCAAGCCAGGGAAGCTGGAGGTCGTCTCCTCGACGATCGAGGTGGGCATCGGCCGCAAGACCTACGAGGAAGTCCCCGCGGAGGACCGACAGCAACTGGACGTGGGCGTGCCCTGCTCCGACGCCGAGCCGGAGCCCCGGTGCGCGCGGCTGCACGTGGTGCGCGAGCCCGTGGGGCAGACGGACGACACGAAAGGACCCTACGCGCGCCTGGAGCTGGAGCTGGTGACGGACCCTTCGACGCTGCTGCCGTACTCGTCGCGGCTCATCCGCATGGACCGCGTGAACTGGAGTACCAAGGGCGGCGAGCCTCACTTCCACGAGTCCGTCCACGTGGAGCAGCACACGTTCCTCCATGGCATGGACACCACGGCGGGACCGATGGCGCGGGTGTCCGCCCTTCAGCCCATCCCCACTTCGCTGAAGTAGTCGAGAAACGCCCGGATCCGCGCCGGCAGGTGCCTCGCGGGGTCGAGGAACACCGCGTGGAACACGACGGTGTCCCCGGGGTTGCGCTCCTCCAGCACCGCGACCAGCCGCCCTGCCGCCAGGTCCTCGCGCACCTGGAACGCCGCGATGCGGGCGAGTCCCGCCCCCACGAGCGCCAGTTGCCGCAGCGCTTCGCCGTCGCTGGCCTGCACGGTGCCAGCGCAGGGCACGTTCACGACGGCGCCGCGCTCCACCACCGGCCAATGTTCGAGCGTGGGCACATGGCTGGCGCTCATCCGGTTGTGGCGCTCCAGCTCCGCGGCCGTCTTCGGCAAGCCCGCGCGCTTCAGGTAGTCGGGCGAGGCGACGATCACCTTGCGCGTCTCCCCCAGCCTGCGCGCGATGAGGTTGGAGGACTTGAGCGGGCCCGCGCGGATGGCCACGTCCGCGCGCTCCTCCAGCAGGTCCACCACCTGATCCGTGAGCGCGATGTCCAGGGTGATGCCCGGGTTGCGGGCGAGGAACGCGGGCACCCGGGGCAGCAGGAAGTGCGTGCCGTAGGGGACGTTGGTGTTGACGCGCACGCGGCCCGACGGCGCCTCGTTGGTGGCGACGCCACGCTCGGCTTCCTCCAGCTCCGCGAGCACCTGCACGCTGCGCTCGTAGAAGACACAGCCCTCCGAGGTGAGCTGGAAGCCCCGGGTGTTGCGGTGGAGAAGTCGGGCCCCCAGGCGGGCCTCCAACCGGGCGACGAGCTTGCTGACCGCCGACGGCGTCATCCGCAGCGTGCGCGCCGCGGCGGAGAACCCCTCCTGTTCGACGACCCGGACGAAGACTTCCATCTCTCCGGAGCGGTTGATGTCCAGACGCGCCATGGAATTGAACTCACAAGTGCTGTGCTCGCGGGTGCTCTATCCGGTGCCACCGCCCGCGAATACTAGACCTCTTGCGGCCACGGCAGTGTTCCCACAGCGGGCCGCGTGGAGGACATCATGCAAGCACGCAAGAACGTGGCCCTGGTCGTAGGGGCGCAGGGCATCGCGGGACTCAGCCTCATCGACCATCTGGAGAAGCTCGGGGGCTGGGAGGTCATCGGCCTGTCCCGCCGTGGAGGTGAAGCGCGGGAGCACGTGCGCTTCATCCCGGTGGACCTCCTCGACAAGGCGGACAGCCACCGGAAGTTGGGCGAGCTGTCCCACGTGACGCACATCTTCTACGCCGCCTATCAGGACCGGCCGACGCCCGTGGAGCTGGTGGCGCCCAACCTCGCCATGCTCGTCAACGTGGTGGACGCGGTGGAGCCCGTCGCGAAGGGCCTCCAGCACATCAGCCTGATGCAGGGCTACAAGGTCTACGGCGCGCACCTGGGCCCGTTCAAGACGCCGGCCCGGGAGACGGATGCGCACCACATGCCTCCCGAGTTCAACGTGGAGCAGCAGGACTTCCTGGAGCGGCGTCAGCAGGGCAAGGCGTGGACGTGGTCGGCCCTCCGCCCGTCCGTCGTGGTCGGCTACGCGATGGGCACGCCGATGAACGCGGGGCTGGCCATCGCCGTCTACGCCTCCATGTCGAAGGAGCTGGGCCTCCCCCTGCGCTTCCCCGGGCCTCCAGCCGCGTACGACATCCTCCTGGATGTCACCGACGCGCGACTGCTGGGGCGCGCGATGCTGTGGGCAGCGACGGACCCGAAGGCGGCCAACCAGGCTTTTAATATCAACAACGGCGACCAGTTCCGGTGGAGCGAGATGTGGCCGAAGATCGCGCACATGTTCGACATGGAAGTGGCCCCTCCCCTGCCGCTGTCGCTCGTGGACGTGATGGCGGACAAGGGCCCGCTCTGGGACGCGATGGTGGCGAAGCATGGGCTCGCGCGAAATTCGTACGCGGACGTGTCGCCGTGGCGCCATGCCCACGGGGTGTTCTCCACGACGTTCGACTTCCTCGCGGACACCTCCAAGGCGCGCCGGTTCGGGTTCCAGGAGCACATCGAGTCGGAGGTGATGTTCCGGGAACTCTTCGCCGACCTGCGCCGCCGCAAGGTCACTCCCTGAGAACCTGTTGAAATGGAGCGAGCGAGCCTGTGCGTCGGAGAAACAAGATGCCGGCCCCCCAACGCCCTCGCGTGCTCCGTATCCGAGCGACCTACGGATGAGCAGTTGGCCCTCATTGAGCCGTTCCTTGGGGCCGCAGGTGGTGGTCCCAAGGAGCAGATGAACCTGCGCATTGGGGTGGTGAATACCATCCCCTGCGTGAGTTCAGCGTCGAGCACAGCCCCCGTCTGTCTTCAAACACTCAGGCACGGCGTTCGTCGGACGGATACGATATTCCGCGTTTGCGCCACAATCACCACAATCGTATTGTCAGGCTGCTGCTCACCTTGTCGCGCATTTGAGAAACACACCCATGACAACGACGTACGCCCCCAAACAGACAACCACTCGCGGACATACCGTTCAAATCAAAAACATCGAGATATACTACGAGGAGTACGGAGTTGGAAAGCCCCTGGTGCTCCTGCATGGGTTTGGCGGTTGTACACAGAACTGGCATCCCTTTACCGCCAAGCTCTCAGAGCGCCATCGACTGATCGTCGTGGATCTGCGTGGCCATGGCTACTCCACCAATCCCGAGAACAAGTTTACACATCGGGAAGCGGCCAGTGACGTGTTCCTCTTGCTTGAAAAGTTGGGGGTTGATCATTTTTCGGCCATGGGTATGAGCTCTGGCGGAATGGCGCTACTTCACATGGCAACGAGCCAGCCCGAGCGCATCGACTCGATGGTCTTGATTAGTGCAACTTCCCACTTCCCCGATCAGGCCAGGGCCATCATGCGCAGAGCTTCGTTTGAGACCATGCCCCAACAAGTGCAAGAGATGTATCGAGAGTGCGCAAAACGCGGAGATGCACAGATTCGTCAGCTCATCACACAGTTCAACGCGTTACATAAAAATCACGACGACATGAATTTCACTGCACAAACCTTATCAACCATCAAAGCTCGTACGCTCGTTGTGCACGGTGATCGCGATCACTTTTTCCCCGTTGAAATTCCTGTAGACATCTACCGTTCCATACCGGACTCCGCACTATGGATTATTCCTGGCGGCGACCACGTTCCTATTTATGATTCCACGGTTCCATTCACCTCAACGGCCCTGCGATTCCTTGATGGGCCAGACAGCAAGTAGCAATCCGCGGCCCGACAAGGCGCTCCGCCTCCGGTTCCGCGGACTGACCACCAGCATCTGCTGTAGTCCTCGCAGGAGCTCGAATGGTCCCGCGTCACGTTCGTTACGCCAATGTCATTCCCTGAGCGGCTTCCGGGCGCGGCCCAGCGGCTCGCGCAGGGCTTCCGTCACCAGGGAGCGGAAGTAGCGGGCCCCCGGGTCCGCATTCGTCCGGGTGTGCCACACCATCGCCGTCACCATGGGCGGGAATGCGAAGGGCATCTCCACCGACCTCAGGTGCAGCATCTCGCAGAAGCCGCGGGCGACACGGCGGGGCACGCCGGCCACCAGGTCCGTGCGCGCCGCAGCCATCGCCGCCGCGAAGAAATGGGGCACCGCGAGCCCCACGTCCCGCGTGAGCCCGTGGTCCCTGAGGAGCCGGGCGTGCTGCTGGTGGCCAATGCCCGGGCGCCCTTCCGCGAGCAGAAGGTCGATGTGCTTCGCCGTGTTGTAAGCGGCCTTCGTCATCGTCTTGCCCCGGACGCGCGGATGGTCGCGGCGCACGAGCAGGACCGAGTCATCCGTGTACAGCGGCTCGGTGAGACAGCCCGGGCCCGCCGCCTGCGCGGGCCCCAACGCCACGTCCACCTCTCCGGACGCGAGCCCATCGCGTTCGACGAGGTAGTCGATGCTGACGACCCGCAGGAACGCACCGGGCATGCGACGGGCGAACAGCGCCATCAGCGCCGGGACATCCGCGAGCCCGTGATGGTCCGCACCCGCCACCGTGAAGGCCCGCGTGCAGGTCTCCGGATCGAAGGCCTGGCTTCCATCCAGCGCCGCCTGGAGCTGTCCCACCGCCGTCGCGATGAAAGGCCGCAGCGCTTCGCACCGGGGCGTCGGGACCAGCCCACGCCCGCTGCGCACGACCAGCGGATCCCCCAGCACGTCCCGCAAGCGCGCCAGTGCATTGCTCACAGCGGACTGCGTGACATGCAGTTCCTTCGCGGCCCCGGTCGCGCTGCCGGATCTCAGCACCGCGTGCAAGACGAGGAACAGGTTGAGGTCCACGGCGGAGAGATTCACATCCGTGATTCTAACCATCATGGACCATCACTGGTGGAAACAGCCCATGACCCGTACTCAGGGGGCACGGAAAGCGAGGTCCCCATGGTCCAGGTCCACGAGCCCACCGAAGTCGCCGCCCTCCAGCAGCTCTTCCAGCGGATGTTCGAGTGCTGGCGGCTCGGAGACGGTCACGCCTACGCCGACTGCTTCACGCAGGACGTGGACTACGTCGTCTTCGACGGCAGCCACATCCAGGGACGCAAGGCCAACGCGGAGGCCCATCAGGCGCTCTTCGACGGCCTCCTCCGGGGCTCCGTCCCCGAAGGGGAGGTGAAGTCCATCCGCTTCCTCGGCCCGGACGTGGCGGTCCTCCACGCGGAAGGCGGCATCCGGCTGCGGTGGCAGCGCAAGGCGGCCCGGAACCGGCGCTCCATCCAGACGCTCATCGCCGTGAAGCGCGAGGGTGCCTGGGCCTTCACCGCCTTCCACAACACCCGCATCCAGCCGCCCAACGCCTTCGCGCGCCTCATGATGCGGCTGATGACGCCCGGGCCCCGGTCCTCCGCGGCACGGTAGCGCCGCGGCGGAGGTCCCACGAGGCCCGCGCGTGGAGGCGCCAGCGTCAGAGCACGACCTGGGCCTTGAGGATCTCCTCCAGCAGCGGCACCGCCTTCGCGCCCTGGTTGTCATCCACCAGGAGCGCGGCGCTGACGTAGCGACGGAAGGCCCCTTCGGAGGTCCCCGCCCCGGGCAGCGCCGTCGCCTGCGATTCGAGCGAACGCTCACAGGCGTGGATGACCCGCGTGTGCAGATAGCGCGACAGGTCCAGGAACAGCGTGTTCGACGGCGCCTGCCGGGCCCAGGCAAGGACCTCCTGGCAGTAGGCCGTGCCGCCGTCGCCCTTCATGTATGCGCGATAGCCGTCATAGGAGGGGGCTCCGGACGCGCCCACGTCCGCGTAGTGGCGCGCGCTGATGAACCGCAACTGCCCGTCCCCCGCCGCCTCCACCTGGGACTTCCACTCCGGCAACTGGCGCGCCCGGGCCAGGGCCCGGAGGTACTGGTCGAAGTTGTCCTTGAGGTGGAGCAGGTGCTCCGGCAGCCAGTTGTCCGTGAAGGGCCGCAGCTCCCGCTCCGCGTCCGGGATGGGCACCAGCGCCAGCGCCGTCATCCCGTACGATGCCCGCAGGTTCGGCTCCACCGCGGGATCCAACGCGCCCCGGGCCAGCGCCCGGCGCACCTCCGCCTCCGGCGTCGCCTGACGGAACGCGTACACGTGGCCGTGCTCGAAGAAGTCACTCTGGAAGAGCGACGCGAAGCCCGCGCGCAGCAGCGCCGAGTGGATGTGCCGCACCGGCACGAAGGGCTCCGGCTTTTCCAACCCCGTGGTGATGTGGAAGTCCCACAGGTTGGTGTTCATCTGGAGCACCCCGTCCGGCGCCAGCCGCGCCAGCGCCAGGGAGAAGAACTCCTGGCTGACACAGTGGGCGGGGATCTGCTCCCCGGAGAAGATGTCCACGACGATGTAGTCGTATTCCTGGGTGTCTTCCCGCAGGAAGAGCCGCGCGTCCTCCACCACCCGGCGCACGTTGGGGCTTCGCATCGCCGGCAGGTAGCGCTGCGCCAGGTCCATCACCAACGGGTCGATCTCCACCGCCGTGATCTTCGCCTGGGGGTTCGCCTCCAGGATGGCGGACACCACCCCGCCCAGCGCGGTCCCCAGGATGAGGTAGCGCCCGGCGCCTCGGGAGAGGCCCACGTTCGCGTACGCCGTGGTGAACTGATCCTTCAGCGGCCGGCCCGGGTAGACGGTGGAGTGCACGTAGTCCCGCGACGGCATGAACTCCAGCTTCTCGTCCCCGTCGTCGTCCTGGGAGCGGAAGATCTTCACGTTCCCGTAGAGCGACTCCGATTCGAAGACCGGGCGCGCCGCCGCGGCGGAGGCCCGCGCGGCCCAGGCGTCATGCGCCACGGGCGTGGCCACCGCCGCCGCGATCACCACCACCCCCGCGATCGCGGCCACGGGCGCGCGCTTGCGCACCAGCACCAGGCCCGTCACCACCACCAACCCCAGCGACCCGATGAAGATGCCCAGCGTCGTGGGCACGCCCAACAGCGGGATGAGTACGAAGGAAGGCAGGGTCGTGCCCACGATGCTTCCCACGTTGGACACCGCCATCAGGTTGCCCGCCGTGGCCCCCACCCCGCGCGCGTTCGTGGCCAACAGCCGGATGAGGAACGGCGAGACGTGGCTCAGCGCCAGCATGGGCGCCATGTAGAAGATCAGCGTGGCGACCGCCGGTGGCACCAGGTGCCCCGCGAGCCCGCTGGAGAAGACCTTGCGCAGGCCGAAGCTGAAATCCAGCAGCGGTTCGGACAGCAGCCCGCCCGTCACCCAGACATACACCACGGCCAGGGAGATGACCCCGAGCAGGAATTCCAGCGAAGCATTGCGCTGGGAGAACCGGCCCCCCAGGTAATAGCCCCCCGACAGCGCGATCATCACCAGCGCGAGCAGGACGCCCGTCACATAGATGGATGAGCCGAACGTGGTCTGGAGCACCCGGAAGGCACACATCTCCAGCAGCATGACATTGAAGCCCCCCAGGAACGCGAGCCCATGCAGATAGACCGAGAACAGACGTGAAACCGGCGGTGACTCAGCGGAAGTAGACATGTCCAACATCCAGGGCAGAGAGGAAAAACAGCCAGGAACCAATGCATTCGCTGTCCGCGACCACGGACTCGCGGTGACTCAAACAAACGTGTCAGACATTCAGTCCATCATGCGGTGCACCCACAAAAGGCAGAACATCCATGGCAGACTCCCAACCCCATTGAAGTCGCGAGACAACGTGAGCAACCCATCTCCATGACAAGTACGCAGACATCGCGCCCGGGCCTGACGACGTTCGGGGTGTTGTGGTTGGGCCAGCTCGTGTCCATCCTGGGCTCGGGTCTGACATCCTTCGCGCTGGGCATCTGGGTGTATGAGCAGACCGGGTCGGTCACCCAGTTCGCGACGATGACCCTGTGCGCGGTGGCGCCCATCGTGCTGCTGTCGCCGGTGGCGGGCGTGGTGGTGGACCGGTGGGATCGCAAGCGGGTGATGCTGGCGAGCGACACGCTGGCGGCGCTGAGCACACTGAGCCTGCTGGTGCTGTACTCCGGCGGGAACCTGCGGCTGTGGCACGTGTACCTGGGCGTGTGCCTGACGGCCGTGGCGGAGTCCTTCCAGGAGCCGGCGTTCATGGCGGCCTCCACGGTGCTCGTTCCCGAGCGCCACCTGGGACGGGCCAGCGGGATGGTGCAGCTTGCGCAGGCGGCGGGCCGCACGCTCGCCCCACCCCTGGCGGGACTGCTGCTGCTGCACCATGGCCTGGGCACGGTGATGACCCTGGACCTTGCGGGGTTCGGGATCGCGGTGGTGACGAACCTGCTCGTGCGCGTGCCCCGGCCGACGCGCAGCGCCCAGGGCGAGCAGCAGGCGCGGGAGAGCCTGGGCTCCAACCTCACGTTCGGAATGCGCTACATCTTCCAGCGGCCCGGGCTGCTCGGCCTGCTGGCCTTCTTCTCCATCGTGAACCTCACGCTGGGGCTGGCGGAGATCCTGGTGACGCCGCTGGTGCTCAAGGCGTTCACCCCGACGCTGCTGGGCCAGGTGCTCGCCTGCAGCGGCGTGGGCCTGCTGGTGGGCAGCGCGGTGATGACCCTCTGGGGAGGTCCGAAGCGGCGGCTCACCGGCATCGTGGGCGCGGGGCTCCTCTACGGCGTGAGCCTGACGCTCGCAGGGCTCCAGCCATCGCTTCCGCTCATCGCGACGGCGGCCTTCCTGCTGATGTTCTTCAACGCCCCCATCGCGAGCTGCAGCCAGGCGCTGTGGCTGTCGCTGGTGCCCGCCGACCTCCAGGGCCGCGTCTTCTCCGCGCGGATGGCGCTGGCGTGGTTCTCCACCCCGGTGGCGTACCTCATCGGAGGGCCGCTGGCGGACCACGTCTTCGAGCCCGCCATGCTCGCGGGCGGCGCGCTGGAGCCCGTGTTCGGCGGGCTGCTGGGTGCGGGCCCGGGCCGTGGCATCGCGCTGATGCTGGTGCTGATGGGCCTGCTGGCCGTGCTCGCCGCCATCGTGCTGTCCCTGTTCCGACCCGCCCGCGAGTTGGAGTCCACCGACCC
>NZ_RAVZ01000279.1 GCF_003611635.1 Corallococcus terminator
GGGCGGGCATGGGTGCGCCGCCCGTCTGGCGCGAGCGTCAGGCCGACCCGCTGCGCATGTTTCCTTCATCGGGCAGACCGACCCGCACGCCGGAAGGGAGGTGGCCGGAATGAACGGCGACATGAGTGCAGGGCCGGCGGCATGGGAGGGCCCCGCTCACTCGCGGGCCACGCCCACCTCCCGCCCTTCGCCGGTCGAGCTGCTTCTCCAGGTGGGGGCGAGCCTCCATGCCGCGCTGGTCGTGGACAGCCAGGGGCGGATTGTCTGGATGGATTCGGTGCTGGCTGGCGCCGCCGGGTGGCGGAGCGGCCCTCCCGTCGGCCGCTCCGCGGAGGAGGTGCTCGGCGGACTGCCCTGGCTCCGGCACGCGCTCGACGAGGCCCTCACCGGCACGGATGGGCTGCGTGAGGACGCCGGGCAGGAGCAGCGGCTGAGCGCGGTGGTGGTGCCCGTCTTCGGCGAGGACGGGACGCAGCTCGGCGCCTGTGCCCGTCTCCGGAAGTCCGAGCTACCCGGACCGGAGGCCGCGAGGGAGCCGCAGGCGCTCTGTCCGGGCGCCGCCGAGGAGCGCAGGGCTCGGGAGCACCTGGAGCACCAGACCTCGCTGCTGCGCGCCACGTTCGACTCGATCACCGACGGCGTCATCGTCGTGGACCTGGCCCGGCGAATCACCGCCTTCAACAAGCGTTTCCAGGAGATGTGGGGCCTCACGGACGCGATGATGGAGGAGCGGGACGCGGAGAAGGCGCTCGCGAGCGTGGAGCCATGGGTGACGGCCCCCGCGCAGTTCATCGCCTTCATCCGCCAGGGCTTCGAGCCCTCCTCTGCGTACCGCGACTACATCGTCGAGCTCCGCGACGGCCGGGTGTTCGAGTGCGGGTCCATTCCGCAGATGCTGGGCGATGCCATCATCGGCCGCATCTGGAGCTACCGGGAGGTGACGGCCGAGCGCCAGGCACTGGCGGAACAGGGGCGACTGCTCGCCGCCGAGCACGAAGCGCGTGAGCGGCTGGAGGAGTCCTTCGCCCTGCTCGACACCTTCCTCAATCACGCGCCCATCGCCCTGGGCTTCATCGGGCGGGACCTGCGCTGCCTGCGCATCAACGACGCACTGGCCGCGCTCCATGGCCGGCGCCGCGAGGACGATCTTGGCAGGACGGTGCGGGAGATGACGCCCCAACTGGCACCCATCGTCGAGCCCCTGATCCGGCAGGTCCTGGACGAGGGAATCCCCATCATCGGCCTGAACATGACGGGAGAGGGACCCGGCACCTCGGGCGAGCAGCGGCACTGGAACGTCAGCTACTACCCCGTGCGGTCGGCAAGCGGCACCATCCTGGGCGTGGGTGCGGTGGTGGCTGAAATCACGGAGGAGTACCGCGCCCAGGCCGAGCGCGACCGCCTGCTGCGCGAGGCCGAGGAGGCCATCCGCGTCCGGGACGACTTCCTGTCCATCGCCGCCCACGAACTGAAGACGCCGCTGACCCCGCTCAAGCTGCATCTCCAGATGCTGAAGGGCCAGGCGGACGCCAGCGGGCACGTCGTGGCCCCGCGCCACGTGGACAAGGCGCTCGCCCAGCTCGCGCGGCTGTCGGTGCTCGTCAATGATCTGCTCGACACCTCGCGAATCCAGGCCGGGAAGTTGGAGCTCACGACGGAGCCCATCCCGCTGCGGGAGTTCATCCGCGAGGTCCTCTCGGACTTCCGCGGCACGAACTCCCTCCACTCCCTCTGGTTCGAAGCGCCCGACGAGCCGCTCGTCATCAGGGGAGATCGCGCCCGGCTCGCGCAAGTGCTGGCGAACCTGGTGGAGAACGCCTTCAAGTACAGCCCCTCTGGCGGCACGGTCCGCGTCACGGCGCTGCGCATGGGTACGGAGGCGTGCGTCTCCGTGAAGGACGAGGGCATCGGCATCCCGAAGGAGGAGCAGGCGCATCTCTTCGAGCGCTTCTTCCGCGCGAGGAACGCGCCCATCTCCGGCTTCGGAGGCCTGGGCCTGGGGCTCTACATCTGCCGCGACATCATCGAGCGCCACGGCGGTCGCATCTGGGTGGAGAGCGAGGTGGAGCACGGCTCGACGTTCCACTTCGCCCTGCCTTGCCTGTGACGCTCGCGCGAAGCCACCGCAGCAGGACCGGAGGAAGCAGTGGTTTGACTGAGAGTGCAGGTAGGAATGACGGGAGAGGAGAACCAGGACTCGGAGCAAAACAGGACGACGAGCTGTCACCCAGGGGACGGTTCGGGATAGGGGGCGACCCAGACGGCTTTAGAGAGGCCCTTGGCCCCATGAAGTTGCTTAAGGACTCGGACCAAGCGTCATGAGTACCTCAGCAACTCCGTCCGCGTGCTGCTGGTTCTCCTGAGCCACCGTGCGGAAGCCACACTTCTCGAGGACGCGGATCGACCCGACGTTGTGGACAGTGACCCACGCATGGAGCGGACGAATCGGCTCAATCACGAGGAACGCCGAGAGCGCTCGTGTCGCGATGCCCTTGCCCCAGTGCTCGCGACCCATCCAATAGGCGACGAGGCCCTTGCCGTCCTGTTCCCAACTGCCGATGTACCCAGCGACCAAGCCGCCAACGACGATGGTGCGGGTCACGTTCTCGGGGCGGAGAACCTTCGTGCGCCAGTGGGTCAGGAAGGCATCGCGCTCCCGTGACGGGAATGCGGCCATGCGCAGCGCGACTGCGTCCCGTTGGTGCTCGAAGAAGATCGGGAGGTCTTCATCTGTAACGTTGCGCAGGATCACCAAGAGAGCCGGTCTCCGTGAGCCGAGTGACGAGCCGACTCTAGCTCCGGTGGGCCAGAAGCGAGCAGGGGACAAGCCCGAATTGAGTCACCGAGTGGAGCTGCTCGTGAAGCGGCTCAACTCAATCGGATCCGCGAGGACGTGGGCAACCTCTACGCGCTGTCGTCGCCAACTGCGTCCGGATTGGCCGGTCAACCGTTTCGGCGATGCCTGGGCGACCACCGCGCCCAGAGCAGCGCGCCGACGACGGCAGCAGGGGCGGATTGGCCGGTTAACTGAACACCCAGGGGACACGTCTCGCAGAAGGACCATCCGGTTAGTTTACATAACGCTTCTTATCAGACGTTATGACTAGAGGCTCCTGAGGGATTCCAGGGGGTTCGATTCCAGGCCCCTCGCTCCCGTGGACGTCCCCGCGACCGGTCGCCCAGCCATCCCGGGCGCCGGATTCGCGGCGCCGCTACCGGTCGTTGGGGTTCGCGGCATAGGCACGGGCGTTCGCCTCGAAGATGCGGTCTTCCTCCGCCTTCCTGGCGCGTGCGGCACGGTCTTCCTCTTCCAGTCGGACGCGCTCGGCTTCGGCCTGGGCCTCCTGCTCGGTCAGCTTCGCGCGGTACGCCATGAAGGCGTTGGCCATGGCGAATGCTTCCGCGACCTCCGCCTCCCGGTTCGGGGTTTCCTGGCCGGCTTCCAGCTTCCGGCCCGCGGACCGGGCCGCGAGCAACTGCAGCGCCAGCCAGTCGCGAACCGACATCACGGGCACATTGCTGGGATTCGAGTCAGCCATCGGAAGTCCTCCCCCGAGCGCCGCGAAATGCACCCGCCCGGACCTCCAGATTATCGTCCGCCAGTGACCTTGGGCTCCCAGGCCCGTGTACTCGGGCTTCCCGAGCCCGCGTTCGGCACATACGTTGCCGCCCCATGCGCCTCTTCCGACGAACCGGCCTCGCCGTGCTCTGCGGCCTCACCGCGGCCCTGCTCACGGGCTGTCCCGACAAGACGCCCCAGGCCCCCCTGGACGGCGGCGTCACCGGCACCTCGGTGACCCCGGACGCGGCCCCCGCGACCGTGGCCTTCACGCTCCAGTACCAGGCTCCGGACGCCGGCCTCGCGCTCATCCCCCTGGCCATGGAGGAAAAGCCGCTCGTCGAACAGACCTCCGACCTGGAGTTGCGCAGCACGCTGCCTCTGAAGAACTACCGGGTCCGGCTGATGGACGAAGCCGACCGGGCCATGATCTCCGACGACTCCGTGACGGAGGCCGACACCGGGCTCGTCTACCGCATCCACCTGCCGCAGCCGCTCAAGACGGGCTACTCCTACACGCTGGTCGTGGACGCCCAGACCGGCACGGCGTTCCAGGACTCGCTCGGCCGCGACGTCGAGGACCTCCGCGCCGCGTTCCAGATCGCTGGCGACAAGGAAAAGCCCAAGCCGCCGCCGCCCCCCGCGAAGAAGAAACGCAAGTAGCCGCTACTGCCCGGTCTCCGACTGCCCCGGGACCTGCTCCTGGTCCGGCAGCGGCTCCGGCGTCGTGGGCACCGGGGTCGGCAGGTTCAACGCCGTGCGCATCTCGCGCAGCTTCGCCTGGATGATCCGGATGTTCCCCGGGCCCATGCGCAGCAGGTGCTTCTGGGCCCGGCTCAGGCCCTCCAGCTCCGGCGCCGTGTACACATACAGCGCGCCCTTGGATTCCACCTCCACCGGTCCCGGTGGCACCGGCACCGCCAGCAGGTGCTGGACGGCCCGACCGAACGTCACCTCGAAGGTCTGTCCCGGCGGCGCGATCTCCCGGTACGCCTGGTCGATGAGCGGCTTCAGCTCCCGGTACACGAGCCCCGCGCCCGTCGCATCCAGCGAGCCCAGCACCCGGGCCACCAGGTCGTAGCGCGCGTAGCTCGCGGGCGCGATCGCCGTGCGGCCGCCCGTCCCGAACGCCGCCACCTCGAAGCCCCCCTGCGGTGCCATGAACAGCAGCGAGGCCCGGGGGCTCTCACCCTCGGCGATGTTGTTCACGGACGACGTGAACCGGCGCGCCAGGTCGCGCTCCTCCAGCCACCGCGCCAGTTCCGGGTCCACCGACAGCTTGCGCACCAGTTCCCGGACGCGACCGTCGCTCTCCGGCAAGGACACGTCCGGCGGCAGGGCCACCACGCCCGCATCCACCACCGCGGGCGTCACCGCCACCGGCGCGGGCTCCGACTGGCGCTTGAGCCCGAAATACGAAGCCACCAGCGCCGCGACCATCAGCACCACCAGGATACCCAGGACCTTGCCCCGCGATGGCGCCTTCGGTGGCTCGGCGTCCGGCGGCGGTGGGACTCCCGGGGGCTGATTGACGAAGTTCGGATCGCTCATGGTCCCGGACCCTACAGACAGCCCCGGGCACCATTCCACGCGCGCGTGAACAATCCGCGCGGCGGGTGTTCAACGGTCGGAAGCCGGACCGGACGCCAGCACGTCCTCGGGCAGGCGCCAGAGCTGGCCGTCCTCCGGCGACAGGATGAAGCCGCCCGGCAGGAGGTGCAGCGACGTGACGGCCTCCGTGGACAACGGCAGCTCCCACGCGCACACGGGCTTCAACGAGCCGGGGTCCAGTTGAAGCAGGTACCACTCCCCCGCCGCCAACAGGTCCTCCACCGCCACCAGCACCGAGCGCGCCGTCACCAGCCCGGTGTAGCCCGTCGCGAGCGTGCCCACCTCCGGCAGGATGAACTCCGCCGCCATCGTCCCTTGCGGATACGACCAGCGCCGCACCCAGGTGCCGCCCACGCCGATGAAGCTCGCGCCATCCGGGAAGAAGCCCGCCGGGTAGAACGGCGCGTCCACCGACGCGACCTCCGCGCCCCGCACGAGCCCCGCCGGACCACGCTCCACGAACGTAAGCCACGTGCCGTCCTGGCCGCAGCTCACCGCCGCGCCCATCACTGGCAGGCTCGGGTGCGGCATCCATTCGTGCAGCCCGTCCACGTCGTCCTCGCCCAGCGGCGCGTCGAGGCTCGTGGCCATCACGTCCACGTCGGACAACGTCCGCGCGTCCACCAACTGCACGGATGCCCGCCCGTCCACCACGTCACTGGTCCACAACCCGAGGCCCGTGCTGTCGAACCCGATGGCCTGCGTGGGCCGCGTCCAGGTGCGCGCCGTCGTTCCCGCGGTGCCCCCGTCCGTGCCCATCCCGACCATTTCAATCCGCCCTGGCCCCAACACCGCTGCGCTCTTCAGCGACGGGTGCAGCGCGACCAGTTGCGCGGACCGGGGCAGCTCCAGCGAACGTTCGGGCGGCCACGCTTCACCGGCCTGGAGCACCGCCAGCCGGCGCGTGCTCAACGCGAGCCCCAGGGCGTCCGCGCCCGGACTCAGGACGAACCCGTCCCCGGCCCACTCCGCGTCCGTCACCGGCAAGGCGGTGATCCGGGTGAGCTCCACGCGGCGGCTGGGAATGCCCCAGGGGGTGCCAGGCCGTGGGCGGCCGACCCAGGGGACCACCTGGCCGCTCAGGAATCCTGCTCCATGGCCCTCACCCGAGCGAGCGTGTCCACGTCGCTTGGGGTGGGCCCCAGTTCCAACAGCAGTCGGCTGACGTCGTACAAGAGGTCCCCGCGCTCGAAGACCTTCATCCGGGGGACATCCAGGTTCAGGTCGTCCGCGCCCTTGTTGTAGGCCAGGTCCATCAGCGACCGGAGCTGGAACGAGTCGTACAGGTTGTACTCCACCAGGTAGCGCAGCGCCGCCACGTCACCCCGGCGCAGGTACGCGCGCCACAGCAGCACCGCGTCGTAGCCGTTGGCGCCCTTCAGGTGCGGCGGCCGGCCCACGCCCAGCTTCTCTTCAATCTCCTTCAGCCCGCCGCCCAGCCCCAGCCGCCGCGTGACGAAGCGCAGGTCGATGTGCGCCTCCGGCACCGGGAAGTGCTTCTCGCCGAAGTACTCCTTCAGCACCGGCACGTCGAAGCACGAACCGTTGAACGTCACCCACAGCCGCCGCTTCGCCATGGCCTCCGGCAGCGCGTCCATGTTCCGGCCCTGGATGAAGACGTGCAGGCCCGCGGTGTCGAACAGGCTCACCACGGTGGGCACCTGCGTCTGGCTGCCGTCCGTCTCGATGTCGAAGTAGACGGCGTCGTCCTGGAACTCCGGGAACAGGCGCCAGTGCTCGCGCGGCGGAACCAGACGCGCCAGCTCCTTCAAGTCGCGGCGGGCCAGCGCCTCGCGGGCCACGGCGATGCGCTCGCGGGCAATCACGTCCGCCTTGCGGCTGATGACGATGCCGCCGTCCGGGAAGTCGTCCCAGGTCCGGATGCCCTTGGACCACAGGTCCTTCTCGCGCCACGGCCCCACGCCGGGAATGTGCTGGAACGTGTGCAGCAGCATCAATCGAGCGCACCCATCCTTCCGGCCAGCAGGTCCTCCAGCAGCGGCACGTCCGCCTCGCAGAACGGCAGCGCCTGCATCTCCGGAGGCGTGTGGAACGCAATCATGTGCGCGCCCAGCGGCTTCGGCTCGCCCGACATCAGCGTGGCCGCGTACAGCACCAGCTCCACGGTCAGGTCCGGATACGTGTGCTGGCCCTCCCACAGGCGGCGGCCCACGGACAGCTCCACGTCCAGTTCCTCGCGGCACTCGCGCGCCAGGGCGGCCTCGTCCGTTTCGCCGGCCTCCACCTTGCCGCCTGGAAACTCCCAGAGCAGCGCCCGGCTGCCTCCAGGAAGCCGCTGCTGGACAAGGAACCGGGGCCCGCCATCCACCCTGCCCCCTTCCGACGAGGGCTGGGGAATCAGCGCCGCCACCACCCGCACCGTCCGGGGCACGGCGCGCGTCACCCGCGCGGCCCCTTCTGCACGTTGTTCATGTCCAGCGAGTACAGGTACGCGTTGTTCGTCAGCACGTACACCCGCGAGCCCACGACGTACGGCGGCGCGGAAATGCCCCTGCCCGGGTTCCACGACAGGCGCGTCTTGCCCGTCGTCGGATCCACGAACAGCAGCGCGTTCTGGTTCGGAATCAGCAACATTCCCCGGGCCAACACCGGAGCCAGGGCCGTCTTGTCCTTGAGGGGGAGCGACCAGATGAGCCGTCCCGTCTCTCCCAGGTAGGCGTCCACGCGGCTGTCGCCGGCGGCGAACACCACCTCACCCCGGGCGAGCACCGACGTCATGCCCCCCACGCTGGTGTTCCACAGCACCGCGCCGGAGTCCGCCTCCAGCGCGTAGAGGCCGTTCTTGTACGAGGCCACGTAGAGCCGCCCCGCCGAGTCGATGGCCGGCGTGGTGTCCACGTCCAGGAACTCCGTCCCGGTGCCCGACAGGGACTTCTCCCAGACGACGCCACCGTCATCGACCTTGAGGGCGACGAGGAAGCCGTCGGAGAAACCGATGTACGCGGTGCCCTGGTCCACCTTCGGCGCGGAGGCGCCCCGGATGGTGAAGCCCGACGGAGGATCCCTCCGGTACTGCCACACCCACGTCCCGTCCGACGCCTTCACCGCGAACACCGTGTCGGTGTCGGTGGCCACCAGGACCAGTCCGTCCGCCAGCACCGGCACCGTGGCCAGCGACTCCTGGGTCGGGTACTTCCACTTCACCGCCCCGGTGATGCCGTCGAGCGCGTACAGCGTGCCGTCGCCACCCGGCGCGAAGACGACGCCTTCGCTCGCCATGGCACCCGCGAGCGCCGGAGCCCCCGTCTTGAACGACCAGGACACCTTGCCGTCCGGGCCCACCGCGTGGATGTACCCGTCGCGGGTCTGCGCGATGACGTTGCGGCTCTCCGGCTCGTACACCGGGGAGGCGGGCTCACGCGGCGAGTACTCGAGCAGCGGAACCTTCTCCACCAGCCCCTTCCACCAGTCGACCTGGAAGTACTCCACCGGCGGCTGACGCGGGGCCCTGGGCAGCTCCGGACTGCCATAGAGCTGCGCCCGGCCACACCCGGCCAGGAGCCCTACCCCGGCCAACACCCCCACCCACCGCTTCCACCGAGCGCGCCGCATGGTCATAGCGGAGGCCTACCCCGCATCCGTCGTGGTGGCGGCCGGCGGCGGCGCCGGCGTGGGCACCTTCACGCCCTCGGACGCCAGCACCGCCATGCGCTCGGTGGCCTGACGGGCCGCGGCGCTGTTCGGGTGGTCCGTGGGGATCTTCGACAGCGTCAGCGCTGCGTCGTCCTTCTTGCCCTGAAGAATCTGCATGCGCGCCTTGTGGTACTGGCCCATGCCGGCCAGGTACTCGCCCGAGTCCGCCTTCTCCATCTGCTCGAAGGAGGTAATGGCGTTGGCGTAGTCACCCTTGGCCTCGTAGGCATAGCCCTGACCTTCCAGGGCGCCCGCGCGCAGGGCGTCATTCTCCGGCACGCCCTTGAGGAAGACGGCCAGGGACGCCAGCGAGTCGTCGTACTTGCCCAGGCGGAACTCGGCCTTCGCCTGCGGCAGGGCCGCCGTCGTGGCCGCGCGCGTGCCGTCGTGAGCCTTGCGGAACTCCGCCAGCGAGCGGACGATCTCCTCGTCCCGGGCCTGCACCGTCGCGAACGGGGACTCCGTGGACGTGGGGTCCGCGGGGTCCACGCCCGTCACGGGGCGATCCAGCACGGTGAGCGTCTGGCCGAACTGCATGGAGGCCGTCTCCTCGCCGCGCTTGGAGACCTCACTGACGATGGCTGCGCCCACCGCGCCCAGCACCAGCACTCCGGCACCGATGGCGAGGAACTTCTGGCGCTGCATCAGCCAGTCGCGCGCGTCCGCCCCCGCCTTCTGGAAGGCGTCCGGCTGACGAAGCTCCTGCTGACGAATCTTCTCGGTCTTCTGCTGGGCCACGGTGAGGGGACCTCTCTCGGCTCGACGTGCTCTTCGCTTGCGAAAGCGGCGCACTGTAGAGAGCGCCTGCTGGGAGTGTCAACGAACGTGCGCGGTCAGTCGCGCCCTGCCCGCTTCCCGCCCTTGCCCTTGTTGGCCAGGTTCGGGTTCTTGCGCGCCTCGCGCTTGGCCTTGCCCGGACGCTCGCGGAAGAGCAGCCGGATGGGCACGCGCAAGTCGAACGTCTTGCGGATCTGGTTGGTGATGTAGCGCTTGTACATGTCCGGGACGCCTTCCGGAGCGTTGCACGTGAGCGCGAACGTCGGCGGCGCCGCCGCCACCTGGGCGATGTAGTACAGGCGCAGCGGCTTGCTCTTCACGATGGGCGCCGGGTTGTTGTCCACCATGTAGTCCAGCAGCCGGTTGAGCTGCGGCGTGGGCGCCCGGAAGCGGAACTGCTTGGCCAGCTCCACCGCCACGTCCACCACCTTCTCCACCTTGGAGCCGTGGAGGGCGGACGTGAAGATGACCGGCGCGTAGCCCACGAACTTCAGGGCGATCTTCAGGTCGTCGCGGAACGCGTCCTGCTTGCGCTTGTCCTCCGCGATGAGGTCCCACTTGTTCACCACGATGACCAGCGCGCGGCCGCGGTCCATGGACAGGCCCGCGAGCTTCGCGTCCTGATCCACGGCCGGTTCGGTCGCGTCCATCAGGAGCACCGCCACGTCGCTGCGCTCCAGCACCTTGAGCGCCGCGATGACGGAGTACTGCTCCACCTGGTGCGCGATGGTCTTCTTGCGCCGGATGCCCGCGGTGTCCGTGAGGATGAGCTCGTTGCCCTTGTACGTGACCTCGGAGTCGATGGGGTCTCGCGTGGTGCCGGCGACCTCGCTGACGACGACGCGCTTCTGCTTGAGGATGGCGTTGACCAGCGTGCTCTTGCCCACGTTGGGCCGGCCGATGATGGCGACGCGGATCTTCCCGTCGTCGGGGGGCGCCTCGGCATCCTCGCCCTCCACCTTCGGGGCGAGCTTCGCCACGACGGAGTCCATCAGGCTGCCCATGCCCAGGTTGTGCTCGGCGGAGATGCCCTGCACGTCGCCCAGGCCCATGCGGAAGAACTCGCCCGCCAGCGACTGCATGAGCCCCGTCTCGTTGTCGAGCTTGTTGGCCGCGACGACCACGGGCTTGCCGGCCTTGCGCAGGTAGTTGGCGACGGCCTCGTCCGCGGTGGACATGCCCACGCGGGCGTCGACGACGAAGATGATGACGTCGCACTCCTCCACGGCGAACTGCGCCTGCTCACGCACCTGCTTGAGCAGCGAGTCCTTCTCACCGGGCACGAAGCCGCCCGTGTCGATGAGCGTGAAGATCCGGCCTTCCCAGTCCGCGTCGGCGTAGTGCCGGTCGCGGGTGACGCCCGGCTCGTCCTGCACGAGCGCGACGCGGCGGCCCACCAGGCGGTTGAACAGCGTGCTCTTGCCCACGTTGGGGCGACCGACAATGGCGACCAGCGGCTTCATGGAGTCTCTTTCGACAGCGACGGCAACGACGGCGACAACAAGAACGGCGACCCCTCGAACGACGACGGCCGCATCACTCGTAACCCAGCTTCCGCAGGCCCGCGGCGCGCTCGCTCCACCGGGCCTCCACGCGCACGCGCAGGTCCAGGTAGACGTGCGCGCCCAGCAGGCGCTGCACCGACTTGCGAGCGTCCGTGCCGATGAGCTTCAGCATCTGCCCCTGCTTGCCAATCAGGATGGCCTTCTGGCTGTCGCGCTCCACGTAGATGGACGCCGCGATGCGGATGAGGCCGCCCAACTGGCCGGGGGGCGTGCCGGGGCGCGGCTCGCGCTCGGACTCATCGAACACGTCCACCAGCACCGCGGTGGAGTACGGGATCTCCTGCCGGCAGTGCCTGAGGACCTGCTCGCGGATGTACTCGGCCACCAGCACGCGCTCCTGCTGGTCGGTGAGCATGTCCTCGGCGAAGAGCGGCTCGCCCTCCGGCAGGTGTCCCAGCACCACCTGGAACAGGTGCTCCACGCCGTCCTTCTCCCGAGCGGAGATGGGCACCACCTCCGCGAAGGGGAACTGCTCGCCGTACAGCGAGATCAGCGGCAGGAGCTTCTCCTTCGGGATGGCGTCGATCTTGTTGATGACCAGGAAGGTGGGCTTGCCCACCTTCTGCAGCCGCTCGAGGATGGCGCGGTTGCCCGGCGTCACGTCGATGGTTTCCCCGGCGGGGGGCTCGATGAGGAAGAGGACCAGGTCCACTTCCTCGGCCGCGGAGAGGGCGGCTTCCACCATGTAGCGGTTGAGCTCTCCCTTGGCCTGGTGGATGCCGGGCGTGTCGAGGAAGGCCACCTGCCCTTCCGGACGCGTCACCACGCCCAGGATGCGGTTGCGGGTGGTCTGCGGCTTGGGCGAAACGATGGCGATCTTCTCGCCCGTGAGCGCGTTGAGCAGCGTGCTCTTGCCCACGTTGGGCCGGCCGATGAGCGCGGCGAAGCCGGCGCGAGTTTTCTTCTGCGAGGACTGGGAGGCCATACTTCCGGAGATGATCAGTGGGCCTTCCTCCTGCTTGAGGGAAGGCCCCGGGGAAACAACGGTACCGCGAAGAACGGGGCGACGAGTGGCTGCTTAGGGCCGCGCCGTGGAGATGGTCAACGTCTGGATGCGCACGTCCCGGCGGGGACGGTCGTTCGAGTCCTTGGGAAGCTCGTTGGCGATGCGGTCCACCACGTCCTGCCCGTCCACCACTTCGCCGAAGATGGTGTACCGGTTGTTGAGGTGCGGGGTGGGTGCCACGGTGATGAAGAACTGACTGCCGTTGGTGTTGGGGCCCGTGTTGCCCATGGCCAGAACACCCTTCTTGTCGAAACGCCGGTCGCTCTGGAACTCATCCTCGAACCGGAAACCAGGCCCGCCGTTGCCACGGCTGCTCGGGTCCCCGCCCTGGATCATGAAGTCCTTGATGCACCGGAAGATGAGCGTCCCGTCGTAGAGCGGGCGGCCGTGCATGGCCGCGCTGGTGATGGGGTGCTTCCACTCCTTCTCGCCCGTGGCGAGCCCCACGAAGTTCTCCACCGTCCTCGGTGCGTCCCGGGACAGCAGGCGCACGACGATGCGACCCTCGGTCGTGTCCAGGGTGCCGTAGAGGTCCTCACCCTTCTGGGCCAGTGCCATGAAGCTCATGGCGCGGGGCTCGGGGCGACGGGGGCGTCCGCGGGAGCCTTCTTCTTCACGGCCGCCTTCGCCGCGTCCTTCGCGGTGGCCGGGGCCTTGGCCGCCGGGACGCCCTTGGGCGCTTTGTCGCTCAGCGTGACGGAGATGAGGATGACCGGCGTCTGGGGCCGGTCCTGCGCGCTGCGGGGCACGTTGGAGATCTTCTCCACCACGTCGTAGCCGGAGACGACCTCGCCGAAGATGGTGTGCCGGCCGGTGAGGTGCGAGGGCGTGGAGGTGGTGATGAAGAACTGGCTGCCGTTGGTGTTCCGGCCCGCGTTGGCCATGGCCAGGATGCCCGGCTTGTCGAACCCTCGGCCGCTCTGGAACTCGTCCTCGAAGCGGTAGCCCGGGTCGCCGTTGCCGGTGCCGGTGGGGTCGCCGCCCTGGATCATGAAGCCCGGGATGACGCGGTGGAACACGCTGCCCGAGTACAGGGGGCGGTTCACTTCCTGGCCCGTGAGGGGATCCGTCCAGCGCTTCTCGCCCGTGGCCAGCCCGACGAAGTTCTCCACCGTCTTGGGCGCATCCTTGGGGAAGAGCCGCACGATGACGGTGCCCTGGTTCGTCTTCAGGGTCGCGTAGAGGTCCTTGCCGGCCTGGACCTTCTTCGTCCAGGGGCCACTCGCGGAAGCCGGAACCGGCTCCAAAGCCAGGACTCCGAATGCGAACAAGGCCACGGTGATACCGAGAAGACGGTGCATACGGGACGGCCTCCAGGGCACGAAGGCGCGGACCCTACCCCCCACCCCCCTCCCCC